>JBJOOK010000071.1:0-3681 GCA_046051325.1 Actinomycetota bacterium
ATTTTTCTACAACTAGACAAAATGTTAGGAAATCTTTGTAACCAAATATTTTCACCTAATTTTGTGCCATCAAGATAAACATAAGGTTTGCCACTTTTAATTATTTCTTCATGAACCGCGTGGGCAACAACATCTCTTGGTGCTAAATCTTTCATGGGATGAATTGTTGACATAAATGCTTCACCATTTATGTTTCTTAATATTGCACCTTCGCCTCTAACTGCTTCACTGATTAAAGGTTGTGATCCTCTGGAATCAGAACCGACCCATAAAACGGTGGGATGAAATTGCACAAATTCTAAATCTGCAACTGTGGCACCTGCTCTTAGTGCCAAGGCAACACCATCACCTGTTGCAACTAGTGGATTTGTAGTTTGTTGAAAAACTGCACCAAGTCCACCAGTTGCTAAAACAACTGCACGTGCCAATGCAGCACCAACACCGTCAATTTTTCCTTTGCCCATTACGTGCAAAGTAACTCCACAAACTCTTTCGTTTTTATCTTTTAATAAATCAAGAACTAATGCATGTTCAAAAATTCTTACCTTTGGATCAGCTAAAACTTTTGCAACTAACGCTCGAGAAATTTCTGCTCCTGTTGCATCTCCGCCTGCATGAGCAATGCGATCTCTTCGATGTCCGCCTTCTCTAGTTAAGGCAACGTTTCCAGATGAATCTAAATCAAAAGTTGCACCTAAATTAATTAATCTTTTAACAGCAGCTGGACCTTCTTGCACAAGAATTCTTACTGATTCTTGATCGCATAAACCTGCACCTGCTTCCAAGGTGTCTTGGAAATGTTGATCTGGCGAATCCCCTGGTCCAAGAGCTGCGGCAATTCCACCTTGAGCCCAAGAAGTAGATCCAGTTGATAAAACATCTTTAGTTAAAAGTAAAACCGATAAGCCTTTATCTCTGGCAGAAAGAGCTGCGGTTAATCCGGCTATGCCTGAACCAATAACAATGACATCAGCATTAATTGTCCAACCAGGATCTGCTGAATTTAACCTTTGTACTAAATCTATTTGTGTCATGACTTTTCCTTTAAAAGAATTGGCATGTTGTCAATTAAACGAGTATTGCCTAATTTGGCTGCAATAAGAATTCTGCCTACAACTCCTGGAATTAATTCATTTAGTTCATTATTTAGAATTTCGACATATTCAATTTCAATTAAGTTTGACCTAGAAATTACTTCTTTCACGCTTTCTTTAATTTCTTGTGGATTAGCACTTTTACTTGCTAGTAAAACACCTTGCTTAAGAGCATCTGGAATCAGATGAGCAACATTTCTTTGATCTGAAGACAGATAAACGTTTCTACTTGAAAGTGCTAATCCATCGAAATCTCTTTTTGTAGGAACAGCCAAGATTCCAATTTGGGGTTCTCTTTTTTTAGCCATCTCGGAAATGAAAACTAATTGTTGAAAATCTTTTTCACCAAAAACTGCAATATTTGGTTGGACGATATTGAATAAACGTGTCACAACTTCAAGTACAGCAGCAAAATGTCCTGATCTACTTTTTCCTTCCAATATTTCAAATCGCGGATCAGTTTCAATATCAAGTGGCCACTGTCCTGGATAAACATCTTCAACACTGGGAGCCCACAAAATATGTGCACCTGCACTACGCGCAACTTTCAAATCTTGCTCAATATTTCTTGGATACTTTTCAAAATCTTCATTTTGGCCAAATTGTTTTGGATTAACAAAATCACTTACAACTACACAACCGTCTTTGCCTACGAATTCTTTTCCAGCATGAATTAATGCAGCATGACCATCATGAAGGGCACCCATAGTTGGGACTAGGCAAATGTTGCTTCCTAAACCATTCATCGCTAAACGAAGTTCAGAATTGCCATGAACTAATTGAGTCATGCCCAAACTCTATTCTTTAAGCAAAAGAAGCGTTGTCGCCCGGTTTATCATCTGAATCTTTTATTCTACAAATCTTTTCTAACCACAGCGAGAGTCCTAACAAAACAGCACTTAAAGCAATGATTGCCAAAGAAACACTAAACCGAGACCTTATTGGTGAAAGATCAAGATTGGATAAAAAATTTAAAACTGCACCTAGATAAAAACCTAGAATTAAAGATGCGGCTCTACTGCCTGCAAAAGCTAATGCCACAGTTCTTGCTGTAACTAGTGGATGTGGCGGACTCTTTCGTTTTGAAATATCTTGAGTCTTTTCTCTTGCGTCTTTCAACCGATTTTTGAAAATTACTATCCAATAAAGAAGGGTTAGATTTAAAAGCAACAAAGCAATAACAGTATTTGAACTGACTGGAATGTACGTTGCGGTTAAATTCTCATAAATATTAGGAATCAAGTAGCCAACAATTGTTGCAAGAAATATAAAACTCAAAATATTTTTAAATGTTGTCGGTTTCATCCATTTGCCAATCTATTTGGAAAGAGATTAACTCCTGAACAATCTAAATCTTTGAGAAACTCCTGAATTTCTGTGTTTCCAATCCTAGCGTTGGGTTCAATTTCTAACCAAGGCTTTATTACAAAACATCTTTCATGTGCCCGAGGATGCGGAAGAACTAAATTTTCTAAATTAATAGTTTGATCTTCAAACCAGATTAAATCTAAATCAATTGTTCTAGGTCCCCATGGAATTTCTCGTTGTCTGCCCAGATTTAACTCAATAAGTAAAAGTTTGAGTAAAAGTTCATCAGCTTCTAATTCAGTGTTCAAACTAATTACCGCATTTAGATAATTTCCTTGCTCTGGTCCACCAACTGGCAGAGTCTCGTAAACACTAGATATTTTTGAAACTTCTATTTCTTTCAATGAATTTATTTCATTTACTGCTTTTTGTAAGTATTCAAATCGATCACCCAAATTAGAACCCAGGGCGACTATGGCTTTCATTTACGTCTTTCCACGCTTACACTTACATCTTTGAATTCCATATCAAGTGGAGCCTGGGGTTTATGCAAATTAACTTTCACAGAATTTACTTTGAAATTATTCAAGATTTGTTGTGCGATTTCATCAGCAACTTTTTCAATCAAATTCTTTGGTTCACCTTCAACGATTGATTTGATTAAAATCGCTATCGCGCCATAATCAATGGCATCTTCTATGAAGTCCGTTTGAATTGCTTTAGAGGTATCGTATTCAAATTCAACATCAACAATAAATTCTTGTCCTTCTTTTCTTTCATGTTCAAAAACTCCATGAAATCCAAAGGCTTCTATTCCAGTAATTGATACTTTGTCAATTGCCATTAAATTTCCTCAAGTTGATTAGTAACTTTAACTGCAGCCACACTTCCGGCTACATCATGTACTCGTACTGCCCATGCCCCATTCAAAGAAGCATATGAACTAATTGCTGAAGTTGCTAAATCTCTATCTTTTGGATCTGTTGAACCTTTAGGAAATGCGAAATCGGCTAGAAATCTTTTTCGAGAAGCTCCGATATAGATTGGTAAATCTAGCGAATGTAATTTGCCAGTTGTGTTCTGGATTTTTTGCAAAACCTAAACCTGGATCAATCACTATTTTATTTCTATTTATTCCTGCTTTTGTGGCTTTTTCAATTTGTATCTTTAATTCACTTATAACTTCTTCAACAACATTTTGGTAATTTGCTAATTCGTCCATAACAGTGGAATGTCCTCGCCAATGCATTAAAACATAAGGCACATCTAAGCCAGCTAC
>JBJOOK010000072.1:0-5040 GCA_046051325.1 Actinomycetota bacterium
ATTACGGATCGACCAAAATATGACGATGCTCGAGTGATTGCTAAAGCATTGTTAGAAGTTTTCTTAAAAGAAGAATCACAAGGTGGTGTTGATGAAATTCAAATCATTTACACCCGTTTTGTTAATAGAATTTCTCAAGTTCCAGTGGTGCAAAGAATTGTGCCCTTGGAAGTTGTAGAAGAACTAGTTCAATCATCAGCAAAGATGACCGAAGTTGAAACACATAAACCAACTTTGCCTCTTTATGATTTCGAGCCATCACCAGATGCTGTGCTCGATGAACTATTGCCTAAATACATTGAATATTTGGTGTATGCAGGTTTGTTGCAAGCAGCAGCTTCAGAACACGCTGCTAGACAACGCGCTATGAAATCAGCAACTGAAAATGCTGAAGATCTAATCAAGACTTTGACTCGTCGTGCTAACCAAGCACGTCAAGCCGAAATTACCCAGGAAATTAGTGAAATCGTCGGTGGCGCTGACTCACTAAAGACCGCCAAATAGGAGAAAACAAAAAATGAGTAGCACAACAGAAACAAAGAATGTAACCGGAAGAGTTGCACGCGTTACTGGTCCCGTTGTAGACGTGGAGTTTCCAGTAGATGCGATACCTGAATTGTTTTTTGCCCTACATGTCGAAGTGACATTGCCAGGAGCAGAAACTAGAACGCTTACTTTAGAAGTTGCTCAACACATTGGCGATGGCATGGTTCGTGCTATTTCTATGCAGCCAACAGATGGTTTGATTCGCGGCGCCACCGTGAAATCAACTGGTTCTCCAATTTCAGTTCCTGTGGGCGATGTAACTCTGGGACACGTTTGGAACACTTTGGGCAAACCACTTGATGTTGAAGAATCATCATTAAAAATTACTCAACGCTGGCCAATTCATCGTCAACCTCCTAAGTTTGACGAACTTGAACCAAAAACAGAAATGTTTGTTACCGGTATCAAAGTTATTGATCTTTTAACACCTTATGTAAAAGGTGGAAAGATTGGTTTGTTTGGTGGAGCAGGTGTAGGAAAAACTGTTTTGATTCAAGAAATGATTTATCGTGTTTCTGAAAACTTCGGTGGAGTATCAGTATTTGCTGGAGTTGGAGAAAGAACACGTGAAGGAAACGACTTATTTTTGGAAATGACCGAGTCTGGAGTTATTAACAAAACAGCACTCGTGTTTGGTCAAATGGATGAGCCACCTGGTACTCGTATGCGAGTTGCTTTATCAGCTCTAACCATGGCTGAATATTTCCGTGATGTACAAAACCAAGACGTTTTGTTATTCATTGACAATATTTTCCGTTTCACCCAAGCAGGTTCAGAAGTTTCGACATTGTTGGGACGTATGCCATCTGCTGTGGGTTACCAGCCAACACTTGCCGATGAAATGGGTCAATTGCAAGAACGAATTACTTCCACTCGTGGTAACTCAATTACTTCGATGCAAGCAATTTATGTTCCAGCAGACGACATCACAGATCCAGCACCTCACACCACGTTCGCGCATTTGGATGCCACAACAGTGCTAAGCCGTCCAATTTCAGAACTTGGAATTTATCCAGCAGTGGATCCTCTTGATTCAACTTCACGTATTCTTTCTCCTCTTTACTTGGGTGAAGAACACTACGCAGTTGCCCAAAGAGTTAAAGAAGTTCTGCAGAGATACAAAGACTTGCAAGACATCATTGCAATTCTTGGTATTGATGAACTAAGTGAAGAAGATCGAGTGCTAGTTGGTCGTGCTCGAAGAATTCAAAGATTCTTGTCACAAAACATGTTCGTGGCAGAAGCCTTCACTGGCCAAGCAGGATCATTTGTGCCATTGGAAGAAACCATTGCATCATTTAGAGCATTAACAAATGGTGACTATGACCATCTTCCAGAACAAGCATTCTTCATGGCAGGAAATATTGAAGATGTTGAAAAGAACGCAAGCAAATTGGCAGGAAAGTAACTAACACATGCCATTAAAAGTTGAAGTTGTTGCAACTGACGGACAAGTTTGGTCAGGCGAAGCAAGCACGGTTGTTTTGCGAACTAAATCAGGTGAAATTGGTTTACTTCCAGGACATGCCCCGATGCTTGCTTCTCTGTCTGATGGGCCGATCACAATCAGACCAGTTGATGGAACTGAAATAAAAGCAGCAGCTCATGGTGGATTTGTAATTATTGATAGCAATAACGTCATCGTGTTGGCAGAAACAGCTGAGTTAGCAAGTGAAATTGATGTTAAACGTGCTCAAAAAGCAAAAGACGAAGCGACAAAATCGGGCGATAAAGAAGCACTGAAAAGAGCAGAGTCAAGACTGGCTATTGCTAGTAACTAATTTATTTCTTGAAGAAAATGTATTTCTTGTCGACCAGCAATGCCTAATTTTCGATAAATTTTTATGGTGTCTTGTCGGATAGTGGATTCGCTGTAGCCTAAGACTTTTGCAATTTCCGCGTTAGTTTTACCTAATTTTATTAATTCAATAATACTAGTTTCTCTAACATTTAGAATTGAATTGCTGTGATTAGATGTTGTATCGGTAAGGACTCTTGAGTTCTGCTGACTTGCAAATCTTAATATCGACATATTTGCAATTATTGAATAGAATTCCTTTTCTTGTTTTGAAATTCTCAAGATATCAGTTGAAAAAAGAGTTAAGGTACCGAAAAGAGAATTATTGCCAACAATCGGTAAACAGAAAAAGGTTTTATACATTTCATCAATTTCTGAGGCATTCTTTAGCGCAAAATCTTTAGGCCAGTTAGGAAATTTTTTTACCAACAATGGCTTATTTTCTCGTAGGACTTGAGATAAAGGATGATTGGAATTGGGACTCACTCCGTTTAAGGCAGACTTTTGCGTTTCTGGTAATCCAAAGCTTCCGACAACATCGATAAGGCCTGATTTTGATACTTGAGAGATTAATACGCAGCTAAATTCATGATCTGTGAAAATATTGTTAAGCAAAAAAATACAAATATCAGAAAATTTTAGAGCAGGTTGTTTTAAAAATTTGATGAGTAGAGGAATCGAATGCTCTTCCATATTTGCCATTCTTTTGAATTAATAAATAGATTATAAAACTCATCACAGACAAAAAAAATTAAAAAAGTCTGATAAGTACTATATGTGAGTTAAAGACCCAGCAAAAGACTAGTCAAAAGTTAGACCGAATGTTAGACAAGTCTAATTCAGACATTTTCAAGCAAGCGTTGTTCAGAATCTCTAGATTCAAATAATAACTTCTAAAGGAGATTTTCTTGAATCAACTATTAATTAACTCGAAACAAAAAATTAAAAAAGTTTTGGTTTTATCATTGATTTTGGGTTTGACTCAAATATCAGCACCGGCTAGTGCAGAAGCAGACGAAACAGCTCCTGAGTTGACTGAGGTTACTGTGAGTGAAGAAACAACAACTGGTGGAACTTTGAATTTCAACTCAAATGAAGAAGGAATACCGCTCCAACCGCCGCTGAAGTGGTTGCTCAAGGTGAGGCTTTGGTAAAAGGATCTGCTCCAGCAACTGTGGGACCTCAAACAGTAGGAATTATTGGGCTTGTAGCGGAAACTACTTACAGTGTTTATCTAGTTGTTGAAGACGCTGCAGGAAATATATCTTTAGTGGCAGATGTGGATTTCACAACTGAAGCCGAGGCAGAAGCAGACGAAACAGCTCCTGAGTTGACTTTCAAGTGTTCCTGCTTCTACCACCAGAAATGTTGCAGTTGATGCAAACATCGTTCTAACCTTTAGTGAGGCGGTCGATGTTGAAACTGGAAATATCACAATCAAGAAAACAAGTGATGACTCCACTGTCGAAGTGATAGATGTAATAAGTGATCTAGTTAGAGGAACTGGAACAACAACTATCACAGTTAATCCAACTGCTAATCTTCTGAACTCAACCGAGTATTATGTTTTAATTGCTGCTACAGCATTTGATGATGCAGCAGGTAACTCATACGCCGGTATAGCTGATAAAGAAGTCCTAAAATTCGCAACAGCTGCAGCACCAGCTGTAGATGGAGGCTCAGGTGGTTCAAGTTCCAGCGCACCTCAATCTGTAATAACTGTGAATAACCCTCCAACTTCTTCCAAGTGGCTAAAATTAACAAACAATGTTTTAAAAGTTAATTTTGCCAGTCAGAACAAGGGTAAAACTGTAAAGATATACAATAATCAAAATCAAAAAACAGTACTTGTTGGTTTTGCGAAGTTAGATAAATTCGGAAATGCAACACTTACACTAAAGAAAAAGGTGTTGCCGGGCAGTCTGTTTGCGGTGATAGAGAAGAAAATAAAGAATGTGATTTCGGTCGAGTAAGCAATTCTGAACGGAAGGCTGCAAATTTTCATTAAAATGCAGCCTTCCATATTTCTAAGATCAAATTCTCAAAACGCTGATTCTGCGGGATAACTCTGCCTATGTTCAGCTTAAAACGCAGTCAAGACCGGCAATTGCTGTAGGTTAGACACTAGATATTCCATCAAAGGAGATTTAGATGTCTAAGCAAGTTCAAACTAAATTAGTTGTCAATACTCGAAAAAGAAATAGGGCTACAACTTTTTTTCGACCAATATTAATCATTCCGGTTTTCATATTTGTAAGTACTTTTTCATCCAATAATTCAGGTGCGGTAAGTATTTCATTTATACTTGCAGTTCCAGTACTTCTGGCTTTAGTTTTTAGAAGAATTTATCCTAGCTACATTTATGGATTCAATCACTCATTTTTAGAACTACAAAACCGAATAGCGATTTATGCACTTTATTTGACTGATGTTTTCCCAACTATTGAAAAGAATAAAAGTGTGGTTATCACTTTGCCTGAGGTTAGAGGTGGCAAAGCTCTAAATCGTTGGCTACCACTTATTAAGTGGTTTCTAGCTATTCCGCTTTATGTTGTTGGAGCCATTTATTTATTAGTGACAATTATTTACACTGTGCTTGCCTGGTTTAGCATTGTGTTTACTGGTAAATATCCAAAATTTGCTATCGACTTTGTGGTTGGAACGGTTCAATTCTGGAACAGAGTTACCGGGTATGC
>JBJOOK010000073.1:0-3394 GCA_046051325.1 Actinomycetota bacterium
ACTCCACATACTGTTGCTTACGTAATGGGTGAATTAGAAGACCGTCGTCATTGGCACACTCCTTGTTGGAATAGTGATCGCAAGAAACACAAAAGAGATTTAGATGACTGATTTAGTTGCTAATAGCGTTTTACCAGCAAAAAGAGAATTAATTAATTTAACAACTTCTGACGGTGAAAATTTAATTGGCGAAATTGCTTCGCCTCTTGATGGCAAAGCAATTGCCACCATTATTACTGTTCATCCACTACCAACTCATGGCGGAAATACCGATAGTCATCTTTATAGAAAAATGTCTTGGAGATTACCTGCGCAAGCTGGATTTAATATTTTAAGATTTAATACCCGTGGAACTTGCAGCAAATTAGGTACCAGTACTGGTTCATTTGATTCATCCAACAATGAAGGTAAAGATTTATTGGCCGCCATTAAATATGTTAAAGACAACAATTTAGGAAAGCCTTATGTTGTGGGTTGGTCTTTTGGAACTGACGTAACACTTCGTCATGCCATTGATCAGGATTTAAGTGGAGTAATTTTACTTTCTCCACCACTTCGTTTCACTACTCAAGATGAACTTGCTAAATGGAAAAACGTAACTTTTCCAGTCGTGGCTTTAGTTCCAGAATTTGATGATTACCTAAAACCAGATGAAGCAAAATTAAGATTTAGTGTTGCACCAAATATTCAAATTGTGCCAGCAGCAGGAGCAAAGCACTTATGGGTTGGGGAAAATAGTGTCCAAGTTGTCTTGAATGAAATTGTGAAAATGATTGCCCCAAGTCTGGTTCCACTTCCAATCACCTGGGATGGACCAATGGAGAAGTGGAACGACATTTAGTAATTAGTAAGATGTGAGTATCAAACTTAGTGAGGCGTAAATAAATTGAGTAGCCAAATTCCAATGCGCGGTGCCATTGATTTAGGTGCGCTTGCTCAAGCCAGAAAAGCCCAAATTATAGCAACTGATGCTGTTGCAAATGCTCCAGCTGGAGTTGTGGTTGATGTTAGTGAACAAGATTTTCAACAAAAAGTTATTGATGTTTCAAAAACAGTTCCAGTAATTGTTGATCTATGGGCTGAATGGTGTGGACCGTGTAAACAACTTTCACCATTGTTAGAAAAATTAGCCGCTGAATACAAAGGTCGATTTGTTTTAGCAAAAATTGATGTTGATGCAAATCCTCGACTTTCACAAATGTTTCAAGTCCAATCAATTCCAGCTGTCTTTGCTGTAATTGGTGAATCTGCTGGCCCACTTTTCCAAGGAGCAATTCCTGAAGCTGAACTTCGTCAAGTTATTGAAGAAGTCTTAAGAATTGCAGCAGAGCAAGGTGTGAATGGAACAATTAACACTGAAGTTCAAGAAGAGGTAGCACCAGTAATTGAAGAAGAACAAATTGATCCCAGACTAGAAGCCGCATTTAACGCCATCGAAAAAGGTGATTTTGTTGCTGCAAATAATTCTTATAAAGAAATGCTTCATCAAAATCCAGCAGATCAAGTTGCCCAAGCTGGTCTTGCTCAAGTGGGGTTACTAGAAAGAGCTTCTAAATTAAATCCAAATGATGTCTTACAAAAAGCAAGTGATCGTAAAGATTTTACGAGTCAAATGGATTTAGCTGACCTTGAATTAATGAAGGGAAATCCAGGTGCTGGATTTGCGGTATTAATTAATGCCATCAAGATTTCAAATGGTGAAGATCGAGACAAATTAAGAGCAAGGCTCTTAGAGTTATTCGTTGTGGTGGGCGATAGTGACCCTGAGGTAATAAAGGCACGACGAGACCTAGCAAGCGCATTGTTCTAAATCGTCTAAACTTAAACTCATGACTTATTTGGATCACGCAGCAACAACTCCTATGTTGGCTGAATCAATTGCTGCCATGAGTGCTGAATTAGCTCAAGTTGGAAATCCATCTTCTCTTCATTCCTCTGGTCGAAGAGCTCGAAAAGTTGTTGAAGAAAGTAGAGAAATGATTGCTGCCGCACTTGGCGCAAGACCAATTGAAGTAATTTTTACAGGTGGGGGAACAGAAGCCAACAATTTAGCTGTTAAAGGTTTATTTTGGGCTGCACAACAGAAAGATAAAAATAAGAAAAGAGTATTAGTTTCAGCAGTTGAACATCACGCAGTATTGGATCCTGTTATGTGGTTGGGTGAGCACGAAGGTGCTGAGATTGAAATTTTACCCGTTGATAATTTTGGCCGAGTTTTACCAGAAACTTTAAGAAGAGCATTTGAAAAAAATCCAAATGATGTAGCCCTAGTTACTGTGATGTGGGCAAATAATGAAGTTGGCACCGTTCAACCAATTGCAGAACTTGTGAAAATTGCACATGAATTTAAAACCGTTTTTCATTCAGATGCAGTCCAAGCCGTGGGTTGCTTAGAAGTTCATTTTCAAAATACTGATTTAGATGCAATGACAGTTTCTGGTCACAAAGTTGGTGGGCCACAAGGAATTGGTGCTTTAGTTGTTAAAAGAGATATTGAATTAACACCACTTCTTCATGGTGGGGGACAAGAACGAGATGTTAGATCAGGAACACTTGCTGCTCCTTCAATTGCAGGTTTTGCCGCAGCAACTACTACTGCAGTTTCCCAAAGTGTTTCAAGAGCAGCCAGATTAAGTTCGCTGAGAAAAGATTTAGTTAAAAGAATTCAAGAACAAATTCCAGATGTGGTCTTAAATGGAGATCCAGAAAATCGTTTACCCGGTAATGCTCACTTTTCATTTAAAGGTTGCGAAGGTGATGCACTCTTAATGTTGCTGGATGCTCAAGGAATTGAATGCTCAACTGGTTCTGCTTGTTCTGCAGGAATTCCTCAACCATCACACGTTCTTATTGCTATGGGAAGAGATGAAATAACATCAAGAGCTTCTCTTCGTTTTTCTTTCGGAGCAACTTCAACTCCAGATGATGTTGATGCAGTTATGCAAGTTCTTCCGGCAATTGTGGAAAGAGCAAAAAGAGCAGGAAAGCCTGCGGTAGCCAAATGACAAAACGTGTAGTTGCCGCAATGAGTGGTGGCGTTGATTCTTCCGTTGCAGCAGCTCGATTAGTTGATCAAGGCTATGACGTTGTAGGAATTCATTTAGCTTTAGCAAAAGTAAAAGGTCATGCAGGTGGCAAAGGTTGTTGCACATTAGATGATGCAAGGGATGCCAGACGTGTGGCAGATCGTTTAGGAATTCCTTTTTATATTTGGGATGTTAGTGAAGAATTTCAAAGAGAAGTAATTGAAAACTTCATTTCTGAATACGCTGAAGGAAGAACTCCTAATCCATGTGTTAGATGTAATGAAAAGATTAAATTTCAAGCAGTGCTAGAAAGATCTTTAGCGCTTGGTTTTGATGCAGTTGCAACTGGACACTATGCCCAAATAATT
>JBJOOK010000074.1:0-3292 GCA_046051325.1 Actinomycetota bacterium
CATGAGTAAAGATTAGGCGTTAGACCTTGCACTACTCTCAAGTGAGTAAATAGAGCACGAATAAGGAGTTAGTCCTTTGCGTTTACGAAAGATTCTTCCGATCGCCTTGGCCGCAATTAGTGCTTTTATTGCACTTTCTGTTTGGGCCTTTGCTTCTCCTCCAGGATCTGCTCCTGATGATGATTTTCATTTGCCAGCTATTTGGTGTTCCCATGGTGCGGTAGAAGGAATATGTGATCCCGAAGTTGCTGGAGACGGTTATGGAAAAACTCCAACTCCTTTGTCTCCTTCTGCGATTTGTTTTGCTTTTAATTCTGAAAATAGTGCTGCTTGTCAGGCAAAACAATTTGATTGGAACAACAAAGAACTAGCAGGTTCTAGAACAAACGAAGTAGGAAGATTTCCAAACGGTTTCTATTGGACCATGAATTTACTTATCGGAGATAACACTCTTCAATCTGCCATGTTAATGAGAGTATTTAATTCATTCCTTGCAATATTGCTATTAACTATTACTGCAATTTATGCCACACCTTTTGTTAGATTTGCACTCCTTGGAACTTGGGTATCTGTTGTTACCCCACTTGCACTGTTTACTATTCCCTCTACAAATCCAAGTAGTTGGTCAATTATTGGTATTGGTATTTATTGGGCTGCACTTCTTTCTTTTCTACAATCAAAAGAAAAGAAGCACTTAATAATTAATGGAGCTCTTACTTTCACAACTGGTGTGATGGCAATTAATTCCAGATCTGAAGCAAGTCCTTATTTAATACTTGTTACTTTAATAATCCTATTTATTCATGCACCAATCAAGAATCTTATTAAATTAGATTACAAATATTTACTTCCAGTATTTGTTGGTCTAATTGCACTTTATGAATTCTTAACAACCCCATCAACTCTTGGTTGGTCGTCTGGATTACAAGGTGGAGATCCAAATAGAACAAAAGGTGAGTTGTGGTTTAGAAACATTAGTCAGTGGCCAAGATTAATTGATGGTTCAGTTGGTGGTTGGCCTTTGGGTTGGTTTGACACTCCAATGCCACCGATGACTAGCTTTTTTAGTTTCTTAACTTTAATTGGATTCTTCTTTATTGGATTAAGAGTAACTACTTGGCAAAAAAATATAAGTTTGATTTTAATAATGGGTGCAATATTTTATTTGCCATTAAGAATTCTTTACCTTGGTTTTAATTTTGTTGGAGAAGGAGTTCAGCCTAGATATTTCCTTCCTTTATTGATGGTTTTCATGGGAATTACTTTGTTATCCCTAAATATGGAATCAATAACCTTTACTTTCTCTCAAGCATTTGTTCTATACGGTTCTGTTGTCGTTGCTCATGCATTTGCGCTTCACTACACAATGCGCAGATACATAACTGGAGTAAGCAGTGGTTTTACTGGAACAGATAAAACTGATTGGAATCTAAATAAAGATGTTGAATGGTGGTGGAATTTCTTACCTAATCCACTAACAACTTGGGCTCTTGGATCTCTTGCTTTTGCAATTGCGGTTTTCTATGTAATAAACTTTTTAAGAAAACCAATTAGATTATCGAGTTAACAGCTTCTCTAAATATTTCGGTGTGACGATCAACGTCTGACTCTTTAGTAACTGGACACATTAAAGCCATGTTATGAAATGGTGTCATCAAAATATCTCTGTTGATTGTGAACAAATGCATGTATTCATCTAATTCATCATCACTTGCATCTGCTGAATCACTGCCGTTTATTGGTGCTGGATTTGCAAACCTATATTCAGCTCTTGCGCCTAATTGACTAATTGACCAATCAACTTTTGTTTCATCCAAAACTTGTTGAACTTCATTAGTAAATTTAGTTGCTAATTTAATCATGTGAAAAAAGTTTTCTTCCGTTAATACTTTTTCTAAAGTTGCTCTCATCGCAGCAATTGATAACGCATTTCCAGATAATGTGCCACCAACGCCACCAACATCAACTAAATCAGCATCAGTGTTTTTTGTTGCTTTATCTGCCACTTCTTTTGTGATGCCATAGGCGCCAGATGGAATTCCTCCGCCAATTGATTTACCAATTGTGACAATGTCAGGGTTTAAATTATTTGCTTTTGTCATGCCACCAATTCCTGCAGAAAAAGTATGGGTTTCATCAATCAATAACAGTGATCCGTACTTTGTGGCTAATTCTCTTAAACCTTCTAAAAATCCTGGTTCTGGAAGCACAATTCCAATATTTGTTAAAGCAGGCTCAGTAATAATTACTGCCACATCGCCATTTGCTAAAGCTTTTTCCACACTGTCTAAATCATTAAATTCAGCGACTCGGGTTGTGTCATTTATATTTCCAGGAGATCCCACATTCCCGGGACGCAAAACTGTTTCACCATTTGGTCCACTCACAACAAATGTTTCATCAACTGTGCCGTGATAACCGTAGGAAAAAGCTAAAACTTTTGATCTGCCAGTGACCATTCGAGCAAGTCTTAAGGCCCATCTGTTGGCATCAGTTGCAGAAAGAGAAAAAGACCACAGCGGAACTTTAAATCTTTTTGCAAGTTCATTAGAAACCCATTGCGCATCAGCTGTAGGCAACATTGTTGTTGCACCACCTAATTTTGTGTAGCGATTATTTATTGCGTCACTTACTGCATCTGGGGAATGGCCTGCCATTGCTGCAGTGTCTCCCAGAGCAAAATCAATATAAGTGTGTCCATCAACTGAAGTAATTCTGTTGCCTTTGGCGTGATCTAAATAAATTGGAAATCCACCGGCCCATTTATTCATCCAAGTCATTGGCACTTGACCAAAAAGATTTGTGGCTGAATTAAAAAGAGCTAAAGATTTAGGGTTTCTTTGTAAATAAAGTTCACGTTCTTTTACAAGATTTGAACTTAACTTGTTTCTATCAACCTTCATTTGGCGGGTTTTGTGGAGCAATAGGTGTGTTGTAATTATTTTGCATTTCAGTAAAGCGTGAGTAATGACCTTGGAATGAGACAGTAATTGTTGCTGTTGGACCGTTTCGATGTTTTGCCACAATTAAGTCTGCTTCACCAGGTCTTGCATCTTTGTCATAATGCTCTTCGCGGTGAATCAAAATAACAACGTCAGAATCTTGTTCCAAAGAACCTGATTCTCTTAAGTCTGAAAGCATTGGGCGTTTATCTGTTCTTTGTTCAGGTCCTCGATTTAGCTGTGAGATTGCTACTACTGGCACATCTAATTCTTTAGCAAGAAGTTTTAAAGATCTAGAAAATTCTGAAACTTCTTGTTGACGAGATTCAACTTTTCTACCACTTGTCATC
>JBJOOK010000075.1:0-3289 GCA_046051325.1 Actinomycetota bacterium
TTGCGATCGCGTGCAGCATTGTTTTGTCCGATGCGCTTAATTTGCGACTTAATATTTGCCACTTTTAAATGCTCATTTCTTAGTTGTGATGTGCTGTGAGGCACTTGTGTGCACCGCAGGCTCTCAAGGGTAGCGTGTGACTGTAAAGCAAGGGGAAAGCACCCTTAAGCATGCTCCAATTATTAGAGGAAAGACCACCAGGCTCATCGTGACCATTGAGATAAATCCCGCTGGCACAACACCGCCTGAGTTAATTAGAAACTTTTGCGTTATCGCACATATCGATCATGGCAAATCAACATTGGCTGATCGAATGTTGCAAATAACAGGTGTGGTGGAAGAAAGAAATATGCGTGCGCAGTACTTGGATCGAATGGATATTGAGCGTGAACGCGGAATCACTATTAAGTCTCAAGCAGTACGTCTACCTTGGGTAGGACTAGATGATAAGAATTACATTCTTAATTTGATTGATACTCCAGGACACGTTGATTTTACCTACGAAGTTAGTAGATCTTTAGAAGCATGCGAAGGCACCATTTTGTTAGTTGATGCTGCGCAAGGAATTGAAGCTCAAACTTTGGCAAATCTTTATTTAGCTTTAGAAAATGATATGACAATTATTCCAGTGTTAAACAAAATTGATCTACCAGCAGCGCAGCCTGATAAATATGCCGCAGAGTTAGCAAATATTGTCGGATGCAAACCAAGTGATGTATTAAGAGTAAGTGCCAAAACAGGTCAAGGTGTTAAAGAATTACTTGATTTAGTTGTCGTCGAAGTACCTGCACCAGTTGGTGATGCAAATGCACCAGCACGTGCCATGATTTTTGATTCGGTATATGACACCTACCGAGGTGTTGTTACCTATGTTCGAGTCATCGATGGCAAGTTAACTCCGCGCCAAAAAATTAAAATGATGTCTTCTGGGGCTACTCACGAACTTCTAGATATAGGGGTAATTTCACCTGAACCTAAATCAACAAAAGGCTTAGGAGTTGGAGAAGTTGGTTATTTGATAACTGGGGTAAAAGATGTTCGCCAATCACGAGTTGGTGACACAATTACTGATTTTGTTAAACCTGCCACCCAAGCTTTAGCTGGATTTAGAGATCCAAAGCCAATGGTTTTTGCTGGCTTATTTCCAATTGACGGAAGTGATTACCCACTATTAAGAGACGCCCTAGATAAATTGCAATTAAATGATGCGGCATTAGTTTATGAGCCAGAATCCTCTGTTGCTTTAGGTTTTGGCTACAGATGTGGATTTTTAGGATTACTTCATTTAGAAATTGTTAGAGAAAGATTAGATAGAGAATTTAATTTAAGTTTGATCTCAACTGCCCCAAGTGTGGGCTATCGCATTTTGATGGAAGATGGACAAGAAATTGACATTACCAACCCAAGTGAATTTCCCAGTGGCAAAGTCTCTGAGATTTATGAACCAGTAGTTAAGGCAACAATTCTTACCCCAAGTGATTACATAGGTCCAGTTATGGAATTAGCACAAGAGCGCCGTGGACAAATGCATAATATGGATTATTTATCTGAAGATCGAGTTGAACTTAGATACACATTACCTTTAGCGGAAATTGTGTTTGATTTCTTTGATCAACTAAAGTCAAAAACTAGAGGTTATGCCTCATTTGATTATGAACCATCTGGTGAGCAAGTTGCAGATTTAGTAAAAGTCGACATTTTGTTACACGGAGATCCAGTTGATGCATTTTCTTCCATTGTGCACAAAGACAAAGCTTATGCATATGGAGTCGAAATGACTGGAAGATTAAAAGAATTAATTCCAAGACAACAATTTGAAGTTCCAATTCAAGCAGCAATTGGGGCCAGAATTATTGCTAGAGAATCCATCAGAGCAATTAGAAAAGACGTGTTAGCAAAATGTTATGGCGGTGACATCAGCCGTAAGAGAAAGCTTTTGGAGAAACAAAAAGAAGGCAAGAAACGTATGAAGATGGTGGGACGAGTTGAAGTTCCTCAAGAAGCTTTCGTGGCAGCCCTGCAAACCAACGCTGATTCTGCAACCAAAGACAAGAAATGATTATCAACAAATAACAAATAAGGATTAAATGGCAGCATTCCCCGAGGGTGATCCAGCACCAAGTGATGGAACATTACCCAATATTGGCAATTTAAATAGCAAACCATTTTCTTTATATGTGCACGTGCCATATTGCTCAAAAAGATGCGGATATTGCGACTTTAATACTTACACTCCATCAGAACTAGATAGAGACGATCAGATAGAAAGCTGGCTTCAATCAGCAATAAAGGAAACAATTTTTGCTAGAAAAATTCTAGGTGAAAAATTAACGGTCGACACCATCTTTTTTGGTGGAGGAACACCATCTTTACTTGAAGCAAACGTCATAAGTGAATTTATAAACAATGTTTCAAATCATTTCGCATTAAAGAAAGATTTAGAGATAACCCTTGAGGCAAACCCAGACACAATAACGCAATCTAAAGCTGAAGATTGGCGCCAAGTAGGCATTAATCGAATTTCTCTGGGGATGCAAAGTTCTGCAGCAAATGTTTTGCAGACCCTAGATCGAACTCATAATCCTGCCAATGTTTTAAATTCAGTTGAAATACTTAAAAAAGCTGGCTTTGATAATTTCAGTCTTGATTTGATATATGGAACTCCTGGTGAAAGTCTTGAAGATTGGTCTAACACTCTTAAAGACGCATTAGCAATTAATCCACCCCATATTTCAGCGTATTCATTAGTAATTGAACCTGGAACAAAAATGGGATCTCAATTAAGTCGTGGAGAAATTAAACCAGTTAGTGATGATGATGCGGCAGATAAATATCAATTAGCTGAAAAAATGTTAACTGCTAACGGGTATTCATGGTACGAAATATCAAATTGGTCAAAAGAAGATAAAGAATGCAAACATAATTTGAATTATTGGAAAGGTAATAATTGGTGGGGAATTGGTCCAGGAGCCCATTCTCATATAAATGGTGTTCGTTGGTGGAATCAAAAGTTACCAAAAAATTGGCGCGAAAGTTTAGATCAAGATAAAAGTCCAGCATTAGCTAGAGAAAACTTAACTACTGAACAAATAAGAAATGAAGAAGTCATGCTGTTAAGTCGATTAAAGACAGGTATTAACAAAGCAGATTTTGATCAAAAAAACGTTGAAAAATTAATTTCAGATAAATTAGTTATTGAAATTTCTGGCAAATTAGAGTTAACCCTTGAGGGGCGACTCTTGGCTGATGTGGTTTTTAGACAATTAACTGCCTAGCGCAAACGTAGTTT
>JBJOOK010000076.1:0-3867 GCA_046051325.1 Actinomycetota bacterium
TTAATTTGACTTCAGAAGGCAAAGTCAACACCACTTGATCTGTTGATGGTTCAACAGAAACTAGTTCAGTGTGTGCTTGTGCAGGATTTAAATTTAAAAGTGCAATAAATAGAGAAATAAATAATATTTTGATTTTCATTTTATCTTGTCCTTAATATTAGGAATTGGAAGCGGCCTTCCATGAAATATGTTTTGCTATACATAAGTGGTTCTCCATCACCAGCGTAATGGACCTGTTGTAGAAGTAGAAACAAATCATTTGCTGGTCTTTCGTCTCCCCATCCAATTTCCTTACTAATTACTGCATCAACTTCTGCAAGTGCTCTAATCGGACGAGAATTTATGGTATCAAGAGAAGCAAAAACGCTTCCTTGTTTCATTTCTTCCACAACTTCTTCTGGAAGTGAACTTATGTTGATGGTGTCATAAGAAAACGCCACTGCTTTACCATCGGCTAGCACTGCTCTTTCTAAATACAAAACTGGATCAGGATTATCAAGTCTTAATTTGTCAATTTCAGTTTCGGTTGCAGGCCTGATTGTTGCAACTTTGTATTCCATACCTGGTTCATAACCCAATTCACTAATTGTTTCTGACATAGAACGAAGTTCATTTAATCCAGTAGGAATTGATCGACCAAAATTATTAACATAAGTTCCAGAACCATGTCGAATATCAACTAAACCTTGGTATTCCAAAGTTTTTAAAGCAGTTCGAACTGTAACTCGAGAAACTTTGTAGGTGGTGGAAAGCTCTGATTCACTATAGATTTTCTCTCCCGGAGCCCACTCTTTGGCCAAGATCCTTCTGCGGATGTCATCGCTGATTCGACGTGTCAGGCTGGCTCGACCGCCAAACTGATCAGCTGGAGTGTTCACCGTGTGCTCACATTTCTTTTTCGTAACGGTTCTTCTAGGGGAGTTGACAAGCAAGACAATATCTAAGAGGCTATTCAAGACTAGTTGTAGGACAACTATTGACTAACAATTAAGGGGAAGTTTGATGAGTGAAATCCGAGCCATTTCCTGGGTTAATGACGGGCTCATACTTATTGATCAAACTAAATTGCCTCACCAAGAAATCAATTTGAATATTGAAACAGTAGATCAACTTGTTGACGCCATTATGAAATTAGCTGTGCGAGGAGCTCCAGCATTGGGCGCCGCAGGTGCATGGGGTGTAGTTGTGGCAATGCGCCAAGCAGAAAAAGAAAAGTGGAGTGAGCAAAAACGATCCGAAGAATTTTTAAGAATTAGAAATGCCAGACCAACTGCAGTCAACTTGGCTTGGGGAGTGGACAAAGTTTTGCCATTTGTGGCACAAGGAGTTAATGAAGTTTTAGCACAAGCAAACAAAATTGCTTTAGAAGATGAAGCCGGCAATAGACAAATGGGAAAGTTTGGTTCTAGTTGGATTGAATCAAAAGTTAAAAACAGACCAATTAGAGCACTTACACATTGCAATACCGGATCTTTGGCAACAACTACTTGGGGTACAGCACTTGGTGTAATTAGAGAAATGAATTCCAGAGGAATTTTAAAACACGTATTTGCAGACGAAACAAGACCATTACTACAAGGTGGTCGTTTAACTGCTTGGGAACTTGCGCATGACAATATTGAACATTTTGTAATTGCAGATGGTGCAGCAACAAGTATTATTGCTCGCGGTGAAGTTGATGTGGCCCTTATTGGTGCAGACAGAGTTGCAGCAAACGGTGATACTGCAAACAAAATTGGTTCTTTTGCCGTTGCTCTAGCTTGTAAGTACGCAGGAATTCCTTTTGTTGTTGTAGCACCTGAATCAACAGTTGATGTAGCAACATTGACTGGAAAAGATATTGAAATTGAATATCGTGATGAAAATGAAATTCTTAGTTTAAATGGCCAAAGAATTTCCCCTGCAAAATCAAAAGGTTTAAATCCTGCATTTGATGTAACTCCAGCAGAATTGATATCTGCATTAGTTACCGAAAAAGGCGTATATGAAATTTCAAATGGTGTAACACCTGCTTCAAAGTTAGCGAAAGCATAAATGTCAAACATCCCAACTCCACTAAAAGAATTAGTCGAAAGATCTAAATTCTTAGGCGCCAATCAGGATTTTGTTGTCTATGGCGGAGGAAACACTTCGGCTAAAGGTGAAATTACTGATCACTTCAATAGAACCAAAAACGTTTTATGGGTAAAAGGCTCTGGCGCAGACATGATGAACGCAGAAGCTGTCGATTATCCAGCTTTGTACATGGACGAATTAATCCAAATTCTAAAGTTTGAAAAATTATCAGACGAAGAAATGACAGATCTAGTAAGTAGAGCTTTAGTTGATCCAGCAAGCAGAAGACCATCAATTGAGACTTTGCTGCACGCATTCTTGCCTTTTAAACATATTGATCATGTGCACGCGGACGCTATTTGTGCATTAACAAATCATAAGAATGGCGAAAAGGCAGTTAAAGAAGCATTAGGTGACAAATTTGCCTACGTTGATTGGATTCGTCCAGGTTTTGAATTAAGTAAGCAAGCTTCATTCTTGAAAGATGCTGAAGGCATAATTTTGGCACACCATGGATTAATTGTTTGGTCAGATAATAGTGATGAATGTAAGCAGAAAAATCTTGATGTAATAAATAAAGTTGAAAAATATTTAAGTTCACTATCAAAGCGTCCTGAATCAGTATTCCAACATACAGATTACAGCGATGAAGAATATAAGAATCTTCTTTTGCAGTTGCGTGGCAGACTAAATAAAAAAGGTAAAAAAATATTAAGTCTTGATACAAGATTAAAAGAAATATCAAGTCGCAAAGATATTGATGAGATTTTAAGTGCGGGTGTATCAAGTGCTGATCATATGTTGAGAATTAAACCTTGGTCTGCTGTTCTTAACGAACCAAAAGATGGTGAGAAATCAATTAAGGCAATTGATAACTTTGCTACTAAATATGAAAATTACTTTGAATCAAATAAGAATTTATTGCCCGCAGGCTATTCAATGAATGACTCTGACCCAAGAGTTGTCCTGGCACCTGATTTGGGAGCAATAACTACTGGTCATTCTCTGAGTGAATGCAAAATGTATGCCGATATTTCCTTCCACACTCATAAAACTGCTGCTATGGCAAAAGATTCCTTTGGAAACGTTGAAGGACTTCCAGATTCAGAAATTTTTGGCTTTGATTATTGGCCTATGGAACTTTATAAATTGGCAAGTAAACCAGCTCCTAAGAAGTTTGCTGGAAATATTTTTATTGTAGGAATAACCCTTGAATTAGCCAAACTAGGAGCAAGTTTAGTTTTGGCAGATTTAGACGAAAAGGCATTAAATGCCGCTGCTGAGAAAGTAAAGGAAGTTAAAGGCCTGAAACCAGAAATTATTGCAGGGGATCAATCAGATGAGAAAGTTGTAAACAAAACAGTTGATTTAGCAATTAAGACTTTTGGTGGATTAGACGGAGTTGTGTTGAGTGCCGGTATTGCAGTAACAGATCAACTCAAGGATTTGTCGGTAGATAAATGGAATAAGGGCTTAGCGGTTAATTTAACTAGTGCATTCTTAATGACTAAAGCCGCAATGAATGCCATGAAAATACAAAATTCAGGTGGTTCCCTTGTTTATATTGCGAGTAAAAATGCTTTTGCTCCAGGTGCAGGTTTTGGTGGTTACTCAGTAAGTAAAGCTGGAATGTTGCAGCTTATGAGAATTGCTGCACTTGAAGGTGGAGCAAGTCAAATTAGAGCCAATGCAATTAATCCAGATGCAATTTTCGATAACAGCAAACTCTGGGAAGGAGGAATCAGAGAAGAGAGAGCAAAAGCTCACGGTGTTAAGCCGGAAGAATTAGAAGACTTTTATGCTCAAAGAAAT
>JBJOOK010000077.1:0-3609 GCA_046051325.1 Actinomycetota bacterium
ACGCTACGAGAAAAAGGTGTGTTTAGGCTGATTTGGCTGAGCGCGAGTCGGCTCGCTTTAGATCTCGGTAAGTAATCAAAGTTATGGCAAAAGTTAGTAGCCCAGCAGCTGACACAACCCAGAACGCAACTTGTGCACCACTGTTATCAATTACCCAACCAGAGATTGCTGAAGCTAACGCAATTCCTAAACCAGCACCAGTATTTGCCCAAGCAAAACCTTCAGTCAGTCGGTTTTGGGGGACAAGTTGCCCAATCAGGGTATAGCCAGAAATTAAGACTGGTGAAATTGCTAAACCAGAAATTAAAAGTGTAATAAAAAGTGCGGGCATTGTGGAAATAAACGGCAGAGGTAAAAGAGATAGAGCAAAGAAGAAAGTTGCGATAAAGAATCTGAGTGAAAGTTTATTTTTGAAATGAATTGCACCCATTGCAATTCCAGCAGCAAGGGATCCAACAGACCAAGCAGTAATCAAAGCTCCAGCAAGTTCAGGACTTCCTTTTTCACGACTAAACGCAACCGCAATTACTTCTGCTGCACCAAATACAGCACCTAGCAAAATGTAAACCAAAAACAAAGAAAAAACACCTGGATATCTCAGCGCTGCTTTTCCTCTTGCCGCACCAACAATGTGAACTTCTGGTTGAGTTTTCTTTTGACCAGATAACCAAATTCCGCCCAAGGTAACCAAAATTGCTGCAAGCAATAATCCAGAAGCGTCATAAAATACAACGCATAAAAATGTTACAAGTGGTGGTCCAAAGATGAAAATAACTTCATCAATCACACTCTCCATGGCAAAAGCTGTATTTTCTTGCACTTTATTTCTTGTCGCATTTTTCCAGCGAGCTCTAATAAATGGACCAATTGTTGGTTGACTTGCTCCTGAAATAATTCCAAGAATTATCACCAAAATCAGATTTGCATCATTAAGGATCAGATAAATCATGATCAAAAGAGTGGATACGTGCAGGGATAACAGAATTGGAATTAATCTATTTTGACCCAATCGGTCTACTAAGCGTGAAGTTATTGGCCCACCAACTGCTGCAGCTATAGCAAAAGATGCAGAAACTAAGCCTGCTTTGAAATAGGAACCCGTTCTTGATTGAACTAGAAGAACTGCTCCAAGCCCATACATAGAGATGGGAAAACGAGCAATTAAGCCTGCCAGCATGAAAGAAGTAGCACCAGGAAGAGAAAGTATGTTTCTATATTTCGTTAACACACCTCAACGCTACTTCGTGGACACCTAAAGGCAAGATAGGTGGTGTGACTGAGTCGTTAAATCAATCTTTATTAGCACTTGCATTGGATATCGCTAAATCCACAAGTGAAATTTTGGTCAATCAACGACCTGAAAATATGGCTTATGAATCTAAATCAACCCCAGTTGATTTAGTTACTGAGATGGATAAAGCAGCCGAACGACACATTGTGCAAAGAGTAAAAGATGTCAGACCAAATGATTCATTTCTAGGGGAAGAGGGAACTGCTCTTCCGCCAGAAAATCCATCAAATGTGAAATGGATTATTGATCCCATTGATGGCACCGTTAATTACTTTTACAACCATCCATACTGGGCTATCTCGATTGGAGTAGAAGTTGATGGAGAAATTCAAGTTGGGGTAGTTGCTGCTCCTTTATTGCATGAAACTTTTTATGCGATTAAAGGTGGAGGAGCATTTGTTTTACATGATGGTGTGAAAAAGAAGTTACAAACAAATTCTGGAGCCTCAATAGAAAAAGCATTACTTTCAACTGGATTTGGATATGACGCTGAAAGACGAAAAAAACAAGGGGCACTCTTAGCTGAAATGGTTGTGATTGCTCGCGATGTAAGACGAGCAGGTGCAGCCGCTCTTGATTTTTGTTACGTGGCCGCAGGCAGACTTGATGCTTATTACGAGTTTGGACTTTACCCTTGGGATTTTGCAGCAGGTTCTCTTATCGTCACTGAAGCTGGCGGAAGAATAGGTGGATTGGCAGGAGACAAATTAGGTGGTGATTGGTCACTGGCAGCAAATGCTGATCTATTTGATGAAGTAGATCAATTAGTAACTAAATTATCGAAGAAGTATTTTTAATCTATTCTTTTTAAAGTTCTTTTGTAAAGATCACATAAATGTAGGTAGTGCTCAACTCCATCTTCAAAGATATTTTCTGCCACAGCATTTTCTCTAATTTTCACAGGCACTCCCATGGCAAGAGCTCTTTCGGGAACAAGTTTTCCGGGTGGAACTAAAGATTGAGCAGCAACAAGTGCTCCTGATTTAATTAGGGCTTCTTCTAAAACAGTTGAACCTGATCCAACTAAACATTTATCTTCCACAACACAACCTTCTAAATGAGTGTTATGTCCAATGATGCAACGAGATCCAATAATTGTGGGGTTGTTAGTTTGGCAATGAATAATTGTTCCATCTTGAATAGAAGTTTCATCACCAATAGATATGTAACTGGAATCTCCACGCAAAACTGCAGTAGGCCAAATACTTGTTCTTTTGCCGATTCGGACATCACCAATTAATACAGCTTCGGGATGAATAAATGCACTGGCATCAATAGTTGGGATGCGGCCGTCTAGTTCATAAATAGGCATGTATTAGATTGTCCTCCCTAAGTACCCGCAATTTTCCTGCAGGCACACTTTATTAATGTGATTAGTGTGGCACGACTCACCAGGTTTGAGAGTCGCGTAACAGGGCAGTTATAGGGCATTATCCACGCGGTAGAGAAAAAGTTAATTAAATAGCAGAGGTGAAAAAAAGAAAGTGGCAACAGATTACGACGCCCCCCGTAAAACGGATGAAGAATTAGCCGAGGACTCTCTCGAAGAGTTAAAGGCGCAACGAGCTGAAGCAACCAATCCTCAAGTTGAAGTTGATGAGAATGATAATTCAGACTCAGTAGAACTACCAGGTGCAGATCTTTCCGATGAGTCATTGACTGTCAGAGTTTTACCTAAACAAGCTGATGAATTTACTTGTATTAAATGTTTCTTAGTGATGCATAGATCAAGAATTGCGAAAGAAACAAAGGGCAAAGCCGTTTGCACAGAGTGTGCTTAGTTTTTAGTTTTGCCTAAGTATTTTTGAACTAAGCCCTCAACTGCAGCCAAAGCAATTGTGCTAAATGCAGTCCATGTTAAAACGCGACCTAAAGGTTGCTCGCCATCATTTTTGTGTAGCTTTTTGTAAGTATTTTTCGGGCCAGAAATGTGGCAATTAAAACTCCGATTGAAACAACTATTCCTGAAGATGTGTTTTTCTTCTTTGATTTCTTGGCCATGAATTTATTCTAGATTAAAGCTTTTGAGTCAGAACTCGGGAGAGTTCTTCAGGTTTTCTGGTTGAGAGTAACCAATATGTGTGGGGATCATCCTTGTCTTTAAAGTCAATTCTTATTGAAGTGTTGATTAGTGGACTGGTAGCACTAAAGCACTTGGGATCAGCATTGATGCCTCGAATTTTAGTTGTTTCTGAAATTGACATTGGTGTTGCTTTATCAATGATGCGAAGTGGCAATTTTGCTTTATTGGCGTAAAGAAATTCACTATCTACTTTAATAACAGGTGAAAATTTATAACCCAGGAAAATGAACACGAT
>JBJOOK010000078.1:0-3174 GCA_046051325.1 Actinomycetota bacterium
AGATTTGACTCAAATTCAACATGAAATAGGAACTCTTGAAAGTAAACAGAAAGAACTTGAAGAAGTCCAAATCGAATTTCTAGAAAAAGTAGAAGATCTAGAACACAAAAAACGAGGCTTACAAGAAATTCTTGAACAAGTAAAAGCCGAAATTTCTGAACTAAATACTTTTATAAAAGCAGACTTTGAAAAGGCCAATAAGGAGATCGCAATTTTTGCAACTGAGAGACAAACTGTCGTTGGCAAAGTTGAAAAAGAATTAGTAGCACTTTATGAAAAAATCAGATCTGAACATGGGAATGGAGCAGGACTTTTTAGTCACGGCACGTGTAATTCATGTCAAATCCAAATTTCACCTTCAGAAATAAATAGCATCAATGCAACAGATCCTGAAGAAATTGTTCGCTGTGAAAACTGTCGTTGTGTATTGGTCCGAAATTGAAGTTGATTATTGAAGCAGACGGTGGGTCAAGGGGAAATCCTGGTCCAGCAGCTTATGGATGTTTAGTAAAAGATGCCCAAACCAATGAAGTGCTATTTAAAGAAGGCAAAACTTTAGGAATCACAACTAACAATGTTGCTGAATACAGTGGATTAGTAGCAGCACTTATCGCTTCTCATGAAATAGATCCAAATGCGCAAATTGAAGTTCGAATGGATAGCAAATTAGTGGTTGAGCAAATGAGTGGTAATTGGAAAATCAAACACGAAAACATGAAAGGTCTAGTTGAGAAAGCTAGAAATGCATTTCCCCAATCTCAAGTTAAATATGTCTGGGTTCCTAGAGAAGATAACTTAGCAGCGGATACTTTATTAAATATTGCTTTAGATGCTGAATTAAATCAATGACCACGAAGTTTGTTAAGTAAACCTGTTACGAAAGTTTCTGTTTTGAATTTTTGTTCTACAAAGTCAGCAATTTTTGCCAATTGCAAAGTGCCGTTAACGCCAATCCACCTGAAGGGTTCAATTTCCCAATTCTTTGATTTGTGATTTACCCACGGCATGGAAACTAATTCTGAATCTTTATTAAGGATCAAATCTGACAAAGTTCTTCCCGCTAAATTAGCTGTTCCAACACCATCTCCGACGTAGCCTCCAGCACTTGCAATTCCAGTTTTTATATCGAGGGATGCATGAGCTGCCCAATCTCTGGCAATCGATAACGGACCACCCCAAGTATGCGTTATTTTGGCATCTTTAATTATTGGGAAAAGTTCAGTTAAAGTTCTAAAAAGTTCAATATGAGTTGGTTTGTGTTGATCAAACTTATTATCAATTTTTGAACCAAAATGATATGGCGCTCCTCGACCACCAAAGGCAAATCTATTGTCTTTGGTTCTTTGTCCATAAATAATTACGTTTCTATAGTCTGCAAAAGTTTCTCTATTTCTCAATCCAATTTCATCCCAAACTTTGTCACTTAATGGCTCTGTGGCAATCATTAAGGAATAAACTGGAATACTGGAGCGCTTTAATCCTGGTAGATCTGAACGATAACCCTCGGTGGCATTAACAATGAATTTTGTATTCACATTTGCTGAGGAAGTTTTTACTCTATTTTTTGAAAAACTCAAGACTTTTGTATCTTCAAATATTTGAGCACCACTAGATTCCACAATTTCTGCTAATGATCTAACTAATTTTGCTGGGTTGATAGCTGCACAATGTGGAGTAAATGTAGATCCTAAAATATTTGAGGCATTAATTCTTGATTGGGCAGAATTTTGATCTAGAAATGTAAAATCATAATCTGAAAATCCCCACTCTTTGAAATGGTTTGCTTGATCAATTGCACGGTTTAATTGAATTTCATCGCGAGCAATTGAGTAACTGCCACCCTTTTGCCATTCTGCGTCAATATTTTCATTTCTAATTACATTGCCAACTTCATCAACTGTTTCAAACATTATGTTTTGCATTCGTACGGCTTTTTCTTTATTTGACTGCTCGGCTAATTTGTCTAATTCAACTGGGAATAATGCTGAACACCATCCACCATTTCGACCACTTGCACCAAAGCCTGCAACTTTTGAATCCAAAATTGCAATTTTAATGTTTGGAGATTTCTTTAATAAGTAATAAGCAGTCCAAAGACCTGTGTAACCAGCTCCAATGATTGCCACATCAACATCAATGTCTTTTGTTAACGATGGCCTGATTTGAACCGGTTTAGGTAAGGAATCCCACCACAGTGAGGTTGGAGGCATAGTCATAAGTAATAAACATAATGCCTTAGAACTACAATTAATGTATTAAACGAGTTGGTCGGGCAATCGCTGTATGAAGCAATTCATGCAGAGGAAAGTCCGGGCTCTACAGAGCAAAGTGGTGGATAACTTCCACCCGGGGCGACCCGCGGGAATAGTGCAACAGAGAGTAAACCGCCAAAAGAAATTTTGGTAAGGAGTGAAACGGTGGTGTAAGAGACCACCAGCATTGCAAGTGATTGCAGTGGCTATGCAAACCCCACTTTTGAGCAAGATCAAGAAGTTGCAAGCAATTGCAATGGAGTGAATGTTTGAGAACTGCTCGTTCGAGTTCACAGGTAGATCGCATGACATATGTAGCAATGCATATGCAAGATGGATGATTGTCCCTCAGCAATGAGGACAGAACCCGGCTTATAGATCAACTCGTTTATTTAAATTTGTGAGGACTTGTTGTTTCAACTTGACTTAACTTGAATGGTCGGGTTTATAGTCTTATTAGTGCTTGATGCACTTGGTTATCTAGTTAGTTAGGGGTGAGAGCCGGACGCATAGCACGGCCTAGTTGCCGTTGGCGGTCCGTAATCACCGATTTATTTCGTAAATAAATAACGAAACCAAATCGTAAAAGAAAAGTTAAATACCAACACGGTATTTGGCTTACCCCAACTATTTTTTCGAGGTGTTTTTAAATGACTGCAACTGCAGTCGCGTTCGTGGGTGATGACTTTCCTTATGGTCGAGTCACGTCCCAAGAAGCAAAAGATGCAATTTCTAAAGCAAAACCAAAATCATTTTGGTTAGATTCAAAATCAAGACCAAAAGCTGCACCTGGTTTAGCTAAAGATATTTCCACAGGTTTAGTAATTGTCGGTGGTGGCTTTACCGGATTATGGACTGCGATCAATGCCAAAATTCATCAACCAAATTTAGATGTGGTTTTAATTGATTCTCAAAGAATTGG
>JBJOOK010000079.1:0-3599 GCA_046051325.1 Actinomycetota bacterium
TTTTCTAATGCAAATATTTGATTTTTAGTAACTCGTCCTCTTCGGGCATGAAATGTACGGATTACTCCGGGTTCAACCCTAAGTCGCGCATTCTCAAGCATTAGACAATAATTCTATTTATGTCCATTCCCCACAAACCAGCCGCCACCAAAGCTCAACTTCATGAACTGATTGCTAACAGGTGGAGTCCTAGATCTTTTGATGATTCTCACAAATTAAGTGATGATCAAATCCATTCACTATTAGAAGCAGCACGATGGTCTCCTTCCTCGATGAATGCTCAACCTTGGAGATTTTTAGTTGGACTTCGCGGCGATAGTAACTTTGCTGCATTAGTTTCAAGTCTTAAAGAAAACAACTTGGAGTGGGCACCAAATGCCAGTGCAATTGTTTTAGTTGCAGCCACAGGTGAAAAGGTTTCAAATATAGAGATATTTGATGCTGGATTAGCAGTGAGTGCATTAATCACTCAAGCTCAAAGCATGGGATTGCACACTCATCAAATGGGTGGATTTAGTAAATCAAAAGTCAAAGAGGTGTTTTCATTACCTGAGAATGTTGAACCAATTGTTTTAATTGGGGTAGGCAAAATAAGTGAACCTTCCAAATTAAGTCAAGCTTTATTGGAAAGAGAACTTGCTCCTAGAAGTAGGAAGCCATTAACAGAAATCAAAACCCTCAACAATTTTAATTTTAATTATTGGCTTATGGCTATTTGGAACAGGTGAAGCTTTCTTAATTGCTGCTAATGCCGGAGTTTCTCCTTGGACAGTTTTTGCTCAAGGCATTGCAGTTCAAACTGGATTAAGTATTGGTTGGGCAACTTTTGTTTCTGGTGTTGGAGTTTTAGCTCTATGGATTCCTTTGAAACAAAAACCAGGTTTAGGAACAGTTTTAAACATCATTATTATTTCGATAGCCCTTGAAGTAATGTCAGGAATTTTACCCACTCCGACATCAGGTGCATTACAAGTTATTCAAATTCTTGTTGGTATTTCTATAGTTGGACTCGGTAGTGGTTTTTATTTAACTTGTCATATGGGACCAGGTCCTAGAGATGGTCTAATGACCAGAATCCATTTAATAACCGGTTTACCTGTTGGTCGAGTACGAATGTTTATTGAAATAACCGTTTTAACAATTGGATGGTTACTTGGTGGTCAAGTTGGTTTAGGAACCGTTCTCTTTGGTGTGCTGATTGGTTATTCAGTAGCAACTTGGCTAAAAATTGTGGGAAAAATAACAAAGAAATAGTCTTAAGCCCTTCTTGAGGTAAGTTAAGACCAAATCATGAAAACCAAGAACTTATTCTTTTTTCTCATAACTCCAATCAGTGTTTTATTTACACTGTTTATAACCTCTTCATTGTGGAATGCTCCTGCCCCATTAATTCCTGACAGTGGTCCAATTGTTTACTTTCTAAAGCCAATACTTGTTTCTCTTGTTTACGTACTAGGAATAAGTGTTATTGCCTTATTAATAAGTGATGGCATATTTGTTCCTTTCAAGAATAGAAATGCCAAAATTGCGGCCAGATTCTCACTTGCTCTTTCTGGTGTTTCATTTGCCGCAGCAGTATTTACTCTTACTCAAGCTCTTTCTCAACCACTTTCATTAGTGGCAAGACTTGATGTAATTGAAACTTATGGCTGGGATGTTGCAAGTGCTCGTGCTCTACTTCTTATCTCATTAATTTCCTTAATTTCTTCCTTATTTTTACTAAAACCAAATCTTGATCGCGTTGGAGTAATTGCAGCTTTTAATGTAATTGGTTTGTCTCTACCAGGACTTTTATCTCACGGTGGTGGGGTTTCAACGCACCAATGGGCTGTTGTTTCAGGTTTAGCTCATGGCATTGCTATTGCACTGTGGATTTCAGGAGTTGCAGCAATATTTTTGATTGTTTCTACAAGCCAATTTACTCAAGATCAAAAGTCTTTGGCACTTCATAAGTTTGGATATCTAGCCGGAGCTGCAGTTATTGCACTGATAATTAGTGGTGAAATCAATGCCTACACCAGATTTAATAATTTCTCAGAATTATTTACTACTACTTATGGTCAATTGATCGTGTTCAAAGTAATACTTCTCTTTTCTGCTTTAGCCATTGCCTTGAATATCAGAAAAAGATTACAAACCGATATCAAAAAACTTGTTGGTTTAGAAGTTGGATTTCTACTTTTCACACTCGGTGTTTCAGTGGTGCTTTCCTCAACTGCTTACCCAAAAACTGGAACTGCTGCATTTACTTTGATTGAATCGGTAACCGGCTTTGCCGAACCAATTGCTTTTGATTGGGGTTATGCCTTAACCACTTTTGCCATAGAACCATTTACTTTCACTGTGGGAATGCTTGCTCTTTCTCTGTATATATACGGAGTATTTACTTTGAAAAGACGTGGAGATTCTTGGCCCATCGGAAGAAGTATTGCTTGGATTGCTGCGGTATTAATTGGAATGTATGTCACTAATTCAATGCTTGGTCGTTATGCAATTTTGATGTTTTCAGCTCACATGGCAGTACACATGGTCTTAGCAATGGTTGTACCAATTTTACTTCCACTAGGAGCTCCCCTTACTTTGATTTTAAGAGTATTAACTCCTAATGAAACAGTTAAGAATAAAGATTCAGAAGTTAGAAATCTTCGTGACTGGATTGTGGCATTAATGAATTCTAGGTATTTACATACCTTGTCTCATCCGATAATTTCTTTTTTCTTATTTGCAGGTGGAACTTGGGCTTTATATTTCTCACCTCTGTTGACTGTTCTAATGCGAAGTCATTTGGGACATTTATTCATGGATGCTCATTTTGTTCTAGCAGGTTACTTATTCTTCTGGAATATTTTAGGAATAGATCCATCTCCTCGAAAAGTTCCTGATGTATTAAGACTTGGACTAGTTTTTGCAGCAGCGGTATTTCATGGCATCTTTGGTTTCATTACTTTTAGTTCTGACACTCAATTAGGTGGCGGTTGGTTTGGTGAAATAAAACCAAGTTGGCTCCAAAATCAAATCGCTGATCAACAACTAGGTGGTGGCATTGCCTGGGGCTTTGGGGAATTGCCAACTATTTTTGTGTTAGCTATTTTGGTTTACCAATGGGCATCCCGAGATGAAAGACTTGCTAAACGAGTTACCGACAAAGAAATTGATGATTACAACCACTATTTAAAGTCTTTAAATAAATAACACTATTCGCCGTAAAAAATCTTTTCCATTACTAATCTGGCACGTCTGGTTATTCTTCGGTAATCCTCAATTAATTGAGCATGAGATTTCTGATTAAGAGTAAAAGCAATTGCTGATAATTCATTAATATCTGTTGGGATTTGATCATTTGCTTTAGCACGGGAAAGCATTTGAGCATTTCTAATCCAGGTCGCAAGGGTCCAAGATTCACTTAAAGACTTAGCATCAGTTTCACTAATTAGTTCTGCTTTGACACATGCTCTTAATGCTGACAATGTGGCAGTTATTCTTAAAGATTCATTTTTTGAACCATGTTGCATTTGTAGAAGTTGTACAACCCATTCCACATCACTTAATCCACCGCGACCCATTTTGGTATTGAGATTTACATCCGCACCTCGAGGCAA
>JBJOOK010000080.1:0-3111 GCA_046051325.1 Actinomycetota bacterium
AGTGCTAATGCAATTTCTTCACCTGGTTTAAATCCAGCTTTAGCAATTGCTTCCAAAATTAGATCAAGAGCAGCACGATTATTTGGCAATTGTGGAGCAAATCCACCTTCATCACCTAAACCGGTTGCAAGTTTTTTACTCTTTAAAACTGATTTCAATGCGTGGTAAACCTCAACGCCACCTTGCAATGCATCTGAGAATGTTTTGAAACCAATTGGGGCAATCATGAATTCTTGAATTTCAACATCAGTGTCAGCGTGAGCTCCACCGTTAAGAATGTTCATCATTGGCACGGGTAAAAGATTTGCATCTTTGCCACCGATATATCTAAATAGTGATTCTTTGGCAGATTCTGCAGATGCTCTTGCAACTGCAAGGGATACTCCTAAAATTGCATTTGCTCCCAGGTTTGATTTTGTTGGTGTGCCATCAAGATCAATCATTAGTTGATCTATTTTTCTTTGATCAGTTGAATCTAAACCTTTAATTTTTGGTGCAATTTGACTTTCAATTGCTTTCACAGCTTTTAATACACCTTTGCCGCCGTATCTTTTTTCACCATCGCGTAATTCATGGGCTTCAAAAGCACCAGTTGATGCACCAGATGGGACACCGGCTCTGGAAAGAGTTCCGTCAGATAGGCCGATTTCTACTTCTACAGTTGGATTTCCACGAGAATCTAAAATTTCACGGGCAATTACTTTTTCAATCGTGGCCACTAATTTCTCCTAATATTTTAATTTGTTGTGCTCTCATCCTACCTTCGAGTGGTGCGGACTTTGAAAGTGTGTAAATGTATGAGCATGCTTGCACCAGAATTGACCTTCGGAACACCTGACACAATTTCAAATGATCAAGGTTACTTTGGTCCAGAAACAATCACTTGGAGAATTCATTCTGATGTGATGGCTGTTGTTGGTGGCGTTCGCGCATTATTTTTGCAAGCTTTAGAACCAAGAGCTTTTGGTGGAGTGCAAGCTCATTCTCGTTATAGAGAAGAACCATTCGGCAGATTATTAAGAACTGCAGAATATATAGGTGTAATTTCTTTTGGCACAAAAGAAGAAGCAGATAGAGCCGCTTCGAAGGTACGAGCAATGCATAAAGCATTAGGACTTGATGTTCCTGAATTATTGTTATGGGTTCATAACGGTTTCACAGATTCCCTATTAGATATTGCAATGAGATCAGGCATGAATTTTAGTAAAGCTGATCAAGATAGATATGTGAAAGAACAATTAATTGCAGCAGAGCTAATTGGACTAGATCCTGCAATTTGCCCATCAAATGTTGATGAATTAAATGCCTATTACGAAAATAAACGACATGAATTAGTCGCAGATAAAGCAGTTAGAGAATCTGCCAGGTTTATCTTTTTGCCACCGATGAGTAAATTCTTTAGATACTTAACTCCCTCACAAATTATGTGGGCAATTGTGGTCAGTTTGTCTTTTGCTTCTTTGCCCCGTTGGGTAAGAAAGATGTATGGAGATTCATGGCGAGGATCCACTTTGGCAGGACCAAGATTTGCTGATGCCTCAACTAATTTAACTTTAAAAATATTGCGAAGAATGCTGTTAAAACTTCCCAATAAAGCTAAAAAAGGTCCGCACGTTCAAGCAGCTGAAATTCGTTTAAAGCGAAAGATTAATTTAGTTTTCTGATTTCTTTATTTCTTCTCGATATTTACTTATAGATTTTCTTAAAGCAGATTCTGAATCAATACCTTTTTCGTTACACATAGCCACAAAAGATAGTAAGAATTGACCTACTTCTTCTTCTCCTTGTAATTCTTGAGCTAGGTTTTCAACCTGAGATGATTTTGTAACTTGGGCAATGTTTTCATCAACACTTTTAACTCGGGTTATTAACTTGTCTGCATGCATTAAAGCAGGCATGGCAACAGGAACTCCATCAGTAATTGAGGTTCTCCCTTTTTCTTTTTGTTTGATTTGTTCCCAATTAGCTTCAACTTGTTCTTTAGATAATTCTCCACTGTCACCAAAAATGTGAGGATGGCGTTTCACAAGTTTGTTAGTAATCACATCTGCAACATCATCAATATTGAATGGATCTGTTTTGTCTTCTTCGGCTATTCGGGAATGAAAAACTACTTGTAATAAAACATCGCCTAATTCTTCTCTGATTGCTTGTCGATCTCCTGATTCAACAGCTTCAGCAAATTCAAAAGATTCTTCTAATAAATATTCAATTAAACTTTGATGAGTTTGTTCGTTATCCCAGGCGCAACCATCTTTGGATCTCAAGATATTCATTAATTCAATAAGACCTGCCACGCCATTTTTCCTGGGTGGATTATGTTTTGCCATTTACTTAAGGGTTTGTAAGTAGATCAATCGGATTTGCAAAGGCAGGTTCACTTAATTCATTTGCAGGTGGCGCAATTGATCCGTTTTTTGAAACCCATGAACCATAACGAGGGTTAATTTCAATTTTTTTAGAATTTGCAATCTTTAAAAGTAATCCTTCACCTCTTGCTCTTTGCACCAATTCGGGTGCATTTGGTTCAAGGACTTTTCCAATTGCTTCAATGGCGCGATTTTGACTTAACACTTCTTTAATCAACATCGGTGGCACATTTCTAGATCCAGCAAACACAGCTAATGCTTCTGCTCCACCTGATTGTTTTTCTAAGGCTTCGTAATCTTTGGCAACTAAACTTTGGTCAACTATCGCATTTGATTCAATAACGGCTTCTCCAATAATTTGACCAATAATTAATCGAGCAAGAACACCTCTAGTTTGAGCAGTTCCTTGATCATTGTTTTCAATTGGCACAACGGCTCTTAAATCATCGAGGTAAACACTTAATTCATCAGAAGTAATTCGAGTATCTCCCACAAAAGCTGCTGTTCCTGGGTTTTGTTGACCACAGGCAATAAGGACACTGGAAACAAAAAGTAAGCCAACTACTTTCTTTAATTGCTTCTTCATGGTGTTCCTTTCAGTTCGTCTTCAAAAACTTGATTGAATAATTCTGTTATCCAGTTGAGTAATTCTTGATTCTTTAATACTTGACCATTAACAAGTGAAGTTAGTGGTGCAGGTACTTGAATCGATCGTACTGTTGCACGAACTTGAGTTCCTGGG
>JBJOOK010000081.1:0-3098 GCA_046051325.1 Actinomycetota bacterium
AAAACTGATGGAGAAATTAGAAGAGCATTCTTAGTTCTTTCTTATATCGGTCAGGCTTATCAATGGTCTGATAATGAACCAGCACACGTTCTTCCTGAGAGATTAGCTAAGCCTTGGTATGAAGTTGGAAAATTAGTTGGCAGACCTCCAATTCTTAGTTACACAACTTATTCAATTGATAACTGGTATCGCTTGGACAAAAACGGTCCAATTGAATGTGGCAACATCGCTCTTTTGCAATGTTTCTTGGGTGGACAAGATGAAGAGTGGTTCATCATTATTCATATTGATATTGAAAATAAAGCTGGCAAAGCATTAAAGGCAATTGAAGATTCACAAAAAGCGGTTGCTGCAAGTGATTTAAATTTACTTGAAAAAGCATTAACAAATTTAAGAGATTCACTCAAAGCAATGTATGACGTCCTTGATCGCATGCCAGAAAAATGTGATCCATACGTTTACTTCCATCGGGTAAGACCATATATTTTCGGTTGGAAAAATAATCCAGCATTACCAAATGGTGTTGTCTATGAAGGAGTAGACGAATACAAAGGTGTCGGGCAAAAATTTAGAGGCGAAACTGGTGCACAAAGTGCAATAATTCCAGCTCTTGATGGAGTCTTGGGAATTGAGCACGAACGAGATGAACTGAGAGATTACTTAATGGAAATGCGTCAATACATGCCACCTCAACACGTGAAATTTATTGAAGCAGCTGAAAATGGACCAAGTGTTAGAAACTTTGTAATGAGCAGCAACAATGAAAAATTAAAGAAATTATTTAATGAATCTGTGGAACTCGTTGCTGATTTTAGAGCTTTGCATTTGGAATACGCAGGAACCTACATTCATTCCCAAGCCCAAAAGACCCCAGGAAATCCTTCTGCTGTTGGTACCGGTGGAACTCCATTTATGGTTTATTTGAGGAAACATCGAGACGAAACTAGGAATCAACCAGTTAGTTAAGTAAAGTTTTATTTATTAACAAGGAGAGATTTCTGTGCCAACAAAATTTGATAAAACACATCCAATGTATGAAAAAATCATGGCCGCTCACGATGCTGCAGTAAGTGCAGGATTAACTGAGTACAAAGATCCAAAAACAGGATTTTCAGTTATGACCGAACCGTTTTTAAGTGCTAAAGGATTTTGCTGCAAAAATGATTGCAGACATTGTCCTTATCCTGCATAGCTTTATAGGTAATTCTCAAACTTCAGAGAATTAAATTTGGCTTTATATTTGACAACCTAAGTTACTTGCAGATTGTTTGCAACAACAAAATTTTAACTTTCGGCTAATAAATTGATTATGTTAATGTCTTTAGGAATTAGGGGAAAATGTCCTTTAGTTATTAAATTAATTGAGGTCAGCATATGTCAGTTTTAAATGAAGTTATCAGCGCAAATAAAGCTTACGCGGAATCATTTGGCGAAAAAGGAAAACTAGCTTTGCCACCAGCAAGAGCTTTTGCGATTTTGACTTGCATGGATGCACGACTAGATCCTGCAAAATACGCAGGTCTTGCTGAAGGCGATGCACACGTAATTAGAAACGCAGGCGCTCGTGCTTCGGATGACGCTATTCGTTCCTTGGTTATTTCTTACAAACTGTTAGGCACAAAAGAATGGTTTGTTATTCACCACAGTAATTGCGGTATGGAATTTTTTACCGATGAAATTATGCGCAACTTACTTTCAAGCAGTTTAGAAACAGCTGCTTTAGGTGATAAAGGTTTTTACGATGTAGGTAAAGGGCCAGGATCCGACGAAGGTGCATTTATTGATTGGTTAACTATTGCTGACAAAAATAAATCAGTAGTAGATGATGTCAAACGTATCCGTCGCCACCCATTGGTACCGAAAAACATTCCAATTTATGGATATATCTACGAAGTTGAAACTGGCAAATTAGTTGAAGTTGCTGGGGCAAAAGAAGCAGGCGCTGCACAATAGTTCATCAGATTACTAATTTTGCGCCAGCGAGTAATTTTCCTGGCGCAAAATTAATTTAAACTAGCTTTAGTTCAGTTCTTCTAATTTCTTTTTCAAATCAATATCTGATGGTTCAACTAAAAAAGTTCCATCACTAAAAGCAATAACAGGAATTGACTGCTTTCCACTTATAGAGATTGCTTTTTCTTTTCCTGCTTCATCGTGCTCAATATCAACGTATGTGTAATTGACATTATTGGAATCTAAGAACTTCTTTGATCGACGACAATCTCCACACCATTCAGCGCCATACATAGTCACTTTGTTGTCTGACATATAAATTCCTTAATTTAAGGGGTGAGTCTTTCTTGATAAGACTGCTGTTTATTAAGTGTAATAGTCATCATGATGGGTGATCCTGGACCATGTCCAGCTTGTGAAAGAAGCGATCTAGAACGCCGTGGTGGCAAAGATATGTGTCCTAAATGCTTTTACATTCAACCTTGCTGTGATGGCGGTTTTTGCGAGTAAAGCTATTTAGAACTTGGAATCAATTTATCAATGATGAAGTAAATCAAGAAAATAAACAATCCTAGAACCAAAACTACTCCGGTTCCAACAATTGCACCAACGTATCCAAGTTCAACAACGTTGATAAATCCGTAAGGATATTTACCAATTACAGCTCCACGGGCAAACGTGTAAAGAATATAGATAATTGGTACTAACAAAGAACTAAAGATAATTTTCCATGAGATCCATTTTCTAGGACCAAAGAATAACCACACCAAGATTGTTACCGGTGGAGTTATGTAGTGAAGAAGTAAATCGGTGTAAATATTCCAACTTTGGGGATTTGCATCTGGTGCAAGGATCAAGATATAAACGAGCATTGTCACTGAAATCATCATCAAACTCGATAGTCTCATCACCTTTAATCTTTGAGAAGTCCTATTCATATTTCTATAAATCATGGTTGTGGTTATAGCAACTAAAATATTGCTCCAAATTGTGAAGTAACTTAAATTATCGATTACTCGAGGAATTGATCCAGCTAATCCATCAGCATGACCTCCAAAATAGGAAGGTCCGAATTGAGGAACAATCACAACTCCTGTGGCATCCACGGCCAAAGAGCCAATAACGCCAACCCATGCCAAAATGGC
>JBJOOK010000082.1:0-3085 GCA_046051325.1 Actinomycetota bacterium
TTGCGTCGAGGATTTAAATCACCAAAAATAGTTTGCGATGCACATAGAAGACCAAAAGTTCCTTACTTTGCTGGAACTATTGCCAAAGACTTTGTTTCTTCCATGATTGATGTTTCAGATGGCTTATTGCAAGATTTAGGCCACATTGCCACAGCATCAGAAGTTCATATTGATATTAAAACCACTGCGTTAATTCCGGAACAAGAAATATTAGATGTAGCTGCTGCTTTAAATGTTGATCCCATGATTTGGGTAATGACTGGGGGAGATGATCATGCTTTCGTAGCAACTCTTCCAAGATCTAGACAAGTGCCTGATGGATTTAAAGTAATTGGTGAAGTGTTTGAAGGAAAAGCTCAAGTAACAATTGATGGAAAACATTTTCTAGGCCCCAAAGGCCACGATCACTTTAAGATTTAGTTAGCGAGTTACTTTGCCTGCGCGTAGGCAGGAAGTACAAACATTAACGTGCTTTGGTGTTCCTTTAATGATTGCTTTAACTCTTTGAATATTTGGATTGAAACGTCTTTTAGTTTTAACGTTGGAATGTGAAACTTGGTGACCAAATCCTGGTCCTTTGCCACAAACATCGCACTTGGCGGCCATCTGTAATTTCACTCCCGATTATTTAATTGCACTTTTTAGCAACTTGTAAGAGCCTACCCAAGGCATTGAATGCGCCTTGAAAGCACCCACTAAGCCTAGGCTGGAACCAACGATGGTTCACCTAAATTCCTCGCTGATTGATGTCTTAGGCGGTCGGTCAGCAAAACTTTTATCCACTGCTTTTGGTTATGAAACAGTGGAAGATTTGGTGCGCCACTATCCAAGGCGTTATGCCAAACGTGGTGAATTAACTGATCTTAAATCTTTACGAATTGGTGAGCACGCAACCGTTTTAGCTGAAGTTGCTTCTGCCAAAGAAGCACCCATGAAAGGTAGACGCACCACACGTCTAGAAGTAGTAGTAACAGATGGAAAGAAAACAATTGATTTAGCTTTCTTTGCCATGGCAAGCATGCACAAGAAAAGATTGATTCCAGGAATCCAAGGTTTATTTGCTGGCAAAGTTCAGGAATACAGAGGCCGAAAACAATTAATTCATCCTGAATATATTTTGACTGCTCAACAAGGTGAAGAAACAGATCCAGATGTAATAGAAATGTTTGCCAAAGCATTAATTCCGGTATATCCAGCAACAGGATCTGTTCCTAGTTGGAGAACAGGCAAAGCAATCAAGTTTGTGATGAGTCAATTAGAAATCCAAGAAGACGACGATGTGGTTCCTAAATCGATGCAGGAAGAATTAGGACTTATTTCTTTTAAACAAGCCATCACCTGGATTCATGAACCAGAAACCTTTGAACAAGTAGCAATGGCCTTAAATCGATTGAAATTTGATGAAGCATTTGTTTTGCAAACTGTTTTATTGCAAAGAAGAGCAAAAGAATCACAACTTCCTGCAACTGCTCGAAAGCAAGTAAAAGATGGTTTAGTAACTCAATTTGATAAGAACCTTCCCTTTGAATTAACCAATGGGCAAAAAGAAATAGGTGAAGCACTCTTTGCTGAAATTGGTCAAACCTATCCCATGCATCGATTACTCCAAGGAGATGTGGGAAGTGGAAAAACAATCGTGGCACTTCGTGCGATGCTCGCAGCAGTTGATGCTGGAGGACAAGCTGCATTACTTGCACCAACGGAAGTTTTAGCAGGACAACATTTAAGAACTATTAAGAAATTAATGGGCACTCTTTCCACAAAAGGTGAACTTGGTGGAAGTGACATTGGAACCCATGTTGATTTATTAACTGGATCGGTAACGGGTGCTAACAGAGCAACAGTGTTAGCAAATATTGCAAATGGTGATGCAGGAATTGTGGTAGGAACTCACGCCATTATTCAAGAAGGTGTGAAGTTTAAAGATTTAGCTTTAGTAGTAGTTGATGAACAACATCGCTTCGGTGTTGAACAACGAGCAGCATTAGCTGCAAAATCTCCTGGAGATAAAAGACCACACGTTCTAGTAATGACTGCAACTCCAATTCCAAGAACAGTAGCCATGACTGTGTTTGGTGATTTAGATATTTGTTCACTAAAAGAATTACCGCAAGGAAGAAGTCCGATCACAACTCATGTTGTTTTATCTGTCGAAAAACCAGGACACTTAGAAAGAGGATGGCAAAGAGCTGTTGAAGAAGTAAAAAATGGTCACCAGGTTTACATAGTTGCACCTCGCATTGGTGGAGCCGCAGCAGAAGATGACACAGATTTAGAAACAGAAGATGAGAAGCGTCCACCACTTGCAGTATTAGAAGTTGCACCAATGCTTTCTGGTGGACCACTAAAAGATGTCAGAGTTGGCGTTTTGCATGGACGAATGTCGAGTGAAGAAAAAGATGACATTATGCGCCGGTTTAATGCAGGACCTAGTGCCAAAGATGGCATTGATGTTTTAGTTTCAACAACTGTGATTGAAGTTGGCGTTGACGTACCAAATGCAACGATGATGATCATTCTTGATGCTGATCGATTTGGCGTTAGCCAATTGCATCAGTTGCGTGGTCGAATAGGTCGAGGCAAAGAACCTGGAATTTGTTTATTTGTTACTGAATCTCCTGAAGATTCTCCTGCAAGGGAAAGACTTGCAGCAGTGGCATCAACCACTGATGGTTTTGAATTAGCTCAACTTGATTTGGAAATAAGAAGAGAAGGAAATGTTCTAGGTTCAAGACAATCCGGTAGAAAATCTTCTTTGAAATTACTACAGGTTGTCAAAGATGTGGAATTAGTAGAATTAGCCAGAGATGCCTGCAAGAAACTAGTTGAACAAGATTTCACACTTGCTCAAGTGCCAGCTTTACAAAAAGCAGTATTAGAAATAGAAAAAGAAGCAGAAACAGAATTCTTGGAGAAAAACTAAATGACCAGAATTATTGCTGGAGAACTTAGAGGAAGAGCTCTAAAAGTTCCAGATGCAGGAACCAGACCAACTGCGGAAAGAGTTCGCGAAGCTGTTTTCTCAAGTCTTACTTCTCTTGATGCAATTGCTGAAGTAAGTGTGCTTGATCTTTTTGCAGGAAGT
>JBJOOK010000083.1:0-3085 GCA_046051325.1 Actinomycetota bacterium
GTTGTTAATTGTGGCAAGTAATGCATCGCGCACAATTCCCAGAGGAAATGATTCAAATGGGGGATAGCGAAGTTGCATGTAGCCTTCACCAATTTTTGCGGCTGGACGAGATTTAAGTGAAATAAAATCATGACAAGCCCTGTTATCTTCAGCACCAACTTGTGACGCAGAAATTCTTAAGAAGCCAGCATTAGTAACTGGAAAACCTGGTTTCCATTCTTGTGGAATTTGAGTGGTCATTGCGCTTCTTCTCCAAAGGGCAACATTTCCATTCCCGCAGCTGCATTACTTGATTTAGATCTAACTCTTTTTTCTAGATTTAAAGTTTGTAATAATTCTTCTGATTCTTTGGTTCCAGGAATTGGTGCTTTAGCAATTTTCGCAGGACAAGCCTTAACAAAAGCACAAGACTTGCAAGGACTTCCCGGGTTTGCCATCCAGGTTTGCTTTGTTAATGAAGAATCCATTTTTCTTCTGGTGGTTACTAAATGTTGAACAGCTCTATCCAGAGCAGATTTATAGGTTGGTCTTCTAACTCGATCTCTACCTGGTAAATAAATTAGTTCTACTTCACCAACTTCTAAACCATTTTCTTTTAAGCCTGCGGCATAAAGCATTACTTGACGAAGTGAATCAGTTAGATATTGAGGTGCTGGTCTTTTTGAGGTCTTGTAATCCGTAATTCTGACGATGCCATCTCTAGTCATTCGATCAAGTCGACCATAAAGTTTCACTGATTCAAAAATTGCTGTTACTGGTCTTTCTAGATCTTCTAAATCAATCTCTAATTGAGTTGGGTCTTCAAGATCAAAATAACCTTTGAGTGACTCGGCACTTTTGTCCTTAAGGGTTACTAAATCTTCTTCGGTTAACCAAGATTTGTTGTTATTTATAACAACTTCACCAGTGTCTCGAAGCATGTTCCAGGCAACTTCTTTGGTTCTATTCTCGGCTTTTATCTTTAAAAAGTTTTCTAATACATCGTGAACCAATGTGCCAATAATTTGAGGCAAACCTGCAGGTTCTCTCCAACCAGCAACGGAGGAAAACCAATAAGCAAGTGAGCATCTATCAAAACTTGATAATTGACTAGGGGAGACATGATTTGGTAATTGATTGCCAATGTCAGCTACTTTTACTGCAACTAACTTCTCATCATTCATAATTTCTAACTTCTAATTCTGTAGAGATCTTTCATCTACATCGACTTAACAGCAGCAACTACCTTGGACAAAGAATCTTTAGCATCACCAAATAACAATGTGGTTTTATCGTTGAAAAGAAGTTCATTTTCTACTCCGGCAAATCCTGGTCGCATGGATCGTTTCATAAAGACAACTTGTTCAGCTTGATCAGCATTAAGAATTGGCATTCCAAAAATTGGAGAAGACTTATCAGTTCTGGCAGATGGATTTACTACGTCATTTGCCCCGACTACGACAGCCACACTGGCATTAGCAAACTCTGAGTTGATTTCATCCATTTCTTTTAATTGTTCATAAGGAACATCTGCTTCTGCTAGTAACACGTTCATGTGTCCTGGCATTCGTCCTGCAACTGGATGAATTGCGTATTCAACTTCAACACCTTTTGAAATAAGTAAATCAACAAGTTCTCTTAAAGATTGTTGAGCTTGAGCAACTGCTAATCCATAACCTGGAACGATAATTACTTTTGTGGCATATGTAAGCATGATGGCAATATCTGTTGGACCTGCACTTTTAACAGGACGATCAACCGCAGAAGCTGTAGCTGTTGAAGCTTTTGCGGTAAATGCGCCAAACAATGTTGAAGTAAGAGGTCGACCCATTGCCTTTGCCATCAATTGAGTTAGCAAGGTTCCAGAAGCTCCCACCAAAGTTCCTGCAACAAGTAACAAAACATTGTCTAATACATAACCACTTGCAGCTACAGATAAACCAGTGAATGCGTTTAACAAACTGATCACGATTGGAACATCTGCACCTCCAACAGGAAGTACAAACAGAATTCCCATTATCAGCGACAAAGCAACCAAAGTCCATAACGCCCAGATTTCTGGGAAGATCATTAAGTACACGGACATAACAAGTGTGGCCAATGCTGTACCAATAGTTATGAATCGGCCTAATGGCAAAACAACTGGGCGAGAAGTCATTAATTCTTGCAATTTCAAAAACGTAACAATGGAACCTGTGAATGAAATAGAACCGATAACAACTGTGAAGACTGTTGCAAACAATGCAACAAAACCATCTGTTGCTCCGGCTTTTAAGAATTCAATTGAGGAAACCGCCATCGCAGCTCCGCCACCCACACCGTTAAATAAGGCAACCATTTGTGGCATCTGAGTCATTTGAACTTTTTTCGCTGCAACAAAGCCAACTATTGTTCCAAAGGCAACAGCAATCAAAATTAGTGGTAAATGTTTTAGATTACTTTCAGAAAAGAAAACAATTGCTACTGCAGCAATTGCACCAACTGCTCCAATGCGATTACCTAGTCGTGCAGTTTTTGGTGAAGATAAAGCTTTCAAGGCCAAAATAAATGCAAGGGCAGCACCTAAGTTAGCTAATTGTGACCAGGCTGGAATCATTTCTTATCACCAGCTTTTGTCGATTTCTTTGATTTAAATAACTCAAGCATTCGATCAGTTACCACAAATCCACCAACCATGTTGATGGTTGCTAGCACTATCGCAACTAAACCAAGTGTTAATTCCAAATTGTTATCAGCATGACCAGTGACAATGATTGCGCCTACCAAAATCACACCGTGAATTGCATTTGCACCAGACATTAGGGGAGTGTGCAAAATTGTGGAAACTTTAGAAACAACTTCAAAGCCCACAAAGATACTCAAGATAAATATTGTTAGTAAGGCAATTTCGATACTCATCTAATTACCCCTGTCCTAGTTCGGTTTTAACGAATTCATTTGTAATTTCACCATTGATTACTATGGCGCTTCCTTTAACAACTTCATCTTCTTTATCAATAACAATTGCGCCCTCTTTAACGATGAAAGAAAGTAGAGAGATTACGTTTCCTGCAAAAAGAAATGATGCATCAGGTGCCATAGCAGAAGCAATGTTTTGTCCGCCCCA
>JBJOOK010000084.1:0-5002 GCA_046051325.1 Actinomycetota bacterium
TGGGCAGGTTGGAAACACTTAACAGATGTTGTTGGAAGCAAAGTTCAACTTGTAGGTGATGATTTGTTTGTGACAAATCCAACCAGATTACAACGTGGAATTTCTGAATCAACTGCAAATGCATTATTAGTGAAAGTTAACCAAATTGGTTCCTTAACTGAAACTCTTGATGCAGTAAAACTTGCACAAGAAAATAAGTTTTCCACCATGATGAGTCATCGATCAGGTGAAACAGAAGACACCACAATTGCTGATTTAGCGGTTGCCACCAAAGGTGGACAAATTAAAACAGGTGCTCCTGCTCGAGGAGAACGTGTTGCTAAATACAACCAATTGTTAAGAATTGAAAAAGAACTAGGAAGTTCTGCGGTTTATGCGGGTCGCTCCGCATTTCCACGCTTCTAACGCGGTTTATTAGAAGGCATGAAAGCAAAAGCAAAATTTAAGCGACCATCCATCAATGGTCGCTTAGTTGTTTTGCTCTCTGCCTTCATTATTTTGATTCTGATGCTGGCTTCTCCCATTAGAGATTTAGTGGCGCAAAGAGCAAGAATTGCTGCTCTTGAAATACAAGTTCAACAAAGTCAAAAACAAGTTGAACTATTAAGAGAAATTCAAGCGAAATGGAATGATCCAAACTTTATTGCAGCACAAGCTAGAGCTCGTTTGCATTATGTAATGCCAGGAGAAATTGTTTTCTCAGTAATTGGTTTGGACGGAAAACCAGAAGTTATAACTAATGCTCCTTCTGCAACTGCTTGGGCAGGAGAACCATTACCACCACAACCTTGGTATAAAAATCTTTATGATTCTTGGCTAGAAGCAGATAGCGGTGAAGAACTAATAAATGAAGATCAAACAACTGTTATTAGACCGAATGCACCGAAATGAGTTTTGCATCTGAAGACATTGATGCAATTACTCTGCAATTAGGCAGAACTCCTAGAGGAGTAATCGAAGTTGCCAATAGATGTTCATGCGGCAAACCAACCGTGGTGGCAACTAAACCTGCACTTGCCGATGGTGAACCTTTTCCTACACATTTTTATTTAACCTGTGCGAATTTAAATTCAATGATTGGAACTTTAGAAGCTTCAGGATTAATGAAGGAATATGAAGAAAGACTTAGCACCGATAAAGAATTTGCAGAGCAATATAAAAAAGCCCACGTTGATTATTTAGATCGTAGAAATAAACATGGCTTAGTTGATGAAATAACAGAAATTTCTGCTGGAGGAATGCCTAATCGAGTTAAATGCTTGCATGCTCTAGTTGCTCATTCATTAGCAGTAGGACCAGGAATAAATCCAGTGGGAGATGATGCTTTAGTAAGACTTGGCAATTGGGCTACCAAAGCGTGTGTGAAGGAAAGTGAATGAAAAGAGTTGCTGCCATTGATTGTGGAACCAATTCCATTCGTTTATTAATTTCTGATATTGATACTTCAACAAATACAGCAACTGATGTGGTTCGAGAAATGAGAATTGTTCGACTGGGTGAAGGTGTTGATAGAACTAATGCTTTTTTACCTACTGCTTTGGAAAGAACATTTAAAGCAGTAGAAGAGTATGACAAATTATTACTCAAACACAACGTTGAACATGTGCGCTTTGTTGCAACAAGTGCCACAAGGGATGCTCAAAATAAGGCCATGTTTATAAAGGGAGTTATTGATCGATTAAGAATTGTGCCTGAAGTAATTGCCGGAGTTGAAGAAGCAGCTTTATCTTTTGATGGTGCAACTAGATCTTTAAGACAAAAACACAGTGCTCCATTTTTGATTATCGATTTAGGTGGAGGATCTACTGAATTAGTAATAGGAGACAAAGAACCAACTGGTGCTTATTCCATGGATGTGGGATGTGTGCGTATGACTGAAAGACATACTCCGGGTGGAAACCCAAATAAAGCACAAGAAGAAGCAATTAGAACAGATGTGAGAAATGCATTAAAAGTAGCTGCCACAAAAGTTAATTGGAAAACAGCTAAAACAGTCGTTGGAGTTGCCGGAACTATAACCACTGTTGCTGCTCATGTTTTAAACCTAAAAACTTATGACCCAGATGTACTACACGGTGCAAGTATTACTGCCGAACAAGTAAGCCAAACAGCACAAGATTTTATAACGCTGACTCCTGCTCAACGTGGCGCTTTGCCATACATGCATGAGGGAAGAATTGAAGTAATTACCGCAGGATCCATTGTGTTAGATGAAGTGATGAAAGGAATTGGCGCTCAAACTTTAATTGCCAGTGAAAGAGATATTTTGGATGGTGTGACTTGGTCGCAAGTCCAATAAAGAATTTAACTCAATTAGAAGAAGCAATTTGTAATTGCAAGAAATGTCCCCGACTTGTTAAGTGGACTAAAGATGTAGCTAAAGAAAAAAGAAAATCCTACGAAAATGAAACCTATTGGGGAAAACCTGTTCCAGGATTTGGTGACAAGAAACCAAAACTATTAGTAGTGGGACTTGCCCCAGGAGCACATGGTGCTAATAGAACTGGTCGAATCTTTACAGGGGATAGAAGTGGTGAATGGCTATTTCGAGCCATGCATAAAGCTGGTTTTGCTAATCAAGCCGAATCAATAAACAAAAAAGATGGTTTGAAATTAACTGATGCTCGAGTAATAACTGCAGTAAGGTGCGCTCCTCCTGATAACAAACCCACCATTAAAGAAAGAGACACTTGTAATAAGTGGATGGATTTAGAGTGGAAATTTATTGAAAAAGACTTAAAAGCAGTTGTGGCATTAGGAAGTTTTGCCTGGAAGGCAGCAATTGATATTTTGCTCGAACAAGGATTTCTTCCAAAGCAAAAAGTTAAGTTTTCTCACGGCGCAAAATGTGTTTATCTAAAGCAAAATCATGAAATCACACTCTTAGGTAGCTATCACCCAAGTCAGCAAAATACCTTTACTGGCAGACTTACCGAAGCGATGTTGGATCAAGTATTTGGAACCGCTCGCAAACTGATTACAACCTAAAAGTAATCTGTATCTATTGCCCTCGTAGCCCAATCGGCAGAGGCAGCAGACTTAAAATCTGCACAGTGTGGGTTCGAGTCCCACCGAGGGCACTAATGCAGTATTCGTAGTCTTGATCACTACTTCACTTCATAAAACTGCAGGCGGCTCATTGCCTAACTTAATATTTTTATTCGGATTCTGGTCTGCTTTAACAGTAGTTTTCTATGTAATTAGCCATAACCAGATTACTTGGCAAAAAACTTTGATAGTTTCAATGTTAAGTCAACCTGTAATTCACAGTTCCCTTCATTCTCAACATTCATCAAACTTGCAATGCACGCCAACATCTCATCACCATCTAACTGTGGCTACTAATCTGTGTTCAAGTTTAGCTTCAGCAAATGCTTCAGGTGATTCCTCAAGTATTTTGATGATCCTTGCGCATCTTTTTGCAATTATGTTGATCCAAATTTCTACGCAGCTCACGCTCAAAGCAATTCAAGTAGCGTCTTTAAAAGCTAAAAATTCTTGGATTTTCAGATTTGGTACATACATAAACCCCATAAAAATAGAAATAAAAGTAGTACAAAACTTTCTGGAAAATATCAAGTCTTACATTGATTTAATCTTTCAAGATACTCTCATAAGAAGAGGTCCACCCGTTCCTAAAAATAGTTAATTCATTCAAAACGGTAAACAAACGTTTGCTGTTTCAAACTATTTAGAGGAGCAATATGTTGTTGAAAAAAGTCATGGGAGTAATCGGTGCAACTGCGCTAATCTCCCTATTTAGTGCAACAAGTGCGTTTGGGCACGCAAGTACTCAAAACGCAAATGCAGTATCAAATGGTTATGGTTACTTTTCTATTCGCATACCTCACGGATGTGAAGGTAAAGCAACGGATCAAGTAATTGTTTCCATTCCAGCTGAAGTAACAGGAGTTAAACCAGAAAGAAAATCTGGTTGGACTTTGGATGTTTCAGCAACCGAAGGAAATCCAACAGTGGTGACTTACAAAACAACTGAAGGATTACCTGATGGACAATTTGAGGATTTTGGCTTTTCAGTTAAATGGCCAGATGCTCCAAATGAAACCATTTACTTCGAAACCACACAAAAATGTGGAACTGGTGAAGTTTCATGGAATCAAATTCCAAAAGAAGGAGAGGATTCTCATTCACTTGATTACCCTGCTCCCTCTGTTGTGTTGCTAGCTGCTGCTGATTCACATGCACACGGTGATGAAGCAATGGCAGATCACACAAATGTAAATGATTCAGGAAATTCAATTTCAGGAATTATCGCTGGAGTTATTGCGGGCGTAATTTCTGGAATTGGTTCCAGATTTCTGTTTCAAAAGAAGAAATAGATAACAATTAAACGTGAGTGACTTGTCTTTATGATCAGTCACTCACGTTTAATAACAGTAGTAATTTTCAACTCATCTATCCAATAAGTAAGTTCTAGGTTGCAGTGAGTGTTATCCTATTTATAGTGAATATGAAAATTAAATCAATCCCTCTATTGGTATGTGCCCTATTTCTATTTGCTTGTTCTTCAAGTAATTCAAGTCGTGGTTCATTTATTGAAAACGATGCCACTAACTATTTAATGCCAAAATGTCCTGAATCAGATATTGCAACAACCGAATCAAAAAACCAAATTGCAGCTGCTGTGTTGCAATGTTTAGGACATGATCAATTGGTGAATTTGGCAGGATTGCCAAGTGATCGACCTTTAGTAATTAGTTTTTGGGCATCCTGGTGCACGGTTTGTGCCGATGATGCTGTGGCATTTAATGCAGCCTTTAAAAAACTAAATGGACAAATAAATTTCCTAGGAATTGCCTATCAAGATAAAGAAAAAGATTCAATTGCTGCTGCCTATAAATGGCAATTACCTTTTCCTAGTGTGCAAGATCCTAGAAGTCTATTAAGAGATTATTACTCAATAAATGGTTTACCAATAACACTTTTACTTGATAAAGAGGGAAAGCTAATCGAAAGAATTATTGGACCAGTAGGAAATCCA
>JBJOOK010000085.1:0-5756 GCA_046051325.1 Actinomycetota bacterium
CAAACACTTACAAAACCAATTGCTCCAATTGAAAGCAGTGGAAGATTTAGTGCATCTTCACCTGAATACCAAGCAAGATCAGTATTTTTGATTACATAAGATGCAGATTCTAAATTGTTTTTTGCATCTTTGTTAGCAACAATATTTTTGTGTTCACTTAATCTGATTAAAGTTTCAGATTCAATCGGCACACCAGCTCTTCCTGGAATGTCGTAGGTCATTAATGGTAAATCAGTTGCATCGGCAACAGTTTTAAAATGTGCATAAACACCAGCTTGTGATGGTTTGTTGTAATAAGGAGTTACTACTAAAACACCATGCGCACCTAATTTGGCTGCATCTTTTGCTAAACCAACAGTGTGTGCAGTGTCGTTACTTCCAACACCAGCTACAACTTTAGCTTTGTTGCCAACCGCATCTAATACTGCTTTTAAAACTTGATTCTTTTCAATTTCAGTTGTGGTGGCAGATTCACCAGTTGTGCCATTAACAACAATTCCATCATTGCCAAGGGCCACTAAATGTTCGGCTAATTTTCCAGCACCTTCAACATCAACACTGCCGTCTTTGGCAAATGGAGTAATCATTGCTGTTAATACCGTTCCGAACGGACGGTGATCGTGACTCATGGGATAAAGATTATCGCTTAGGGAGCGACTCGACCATTCTTGATGAAGCAGTCGTGAGTAATTGGCATTATTTTTGCAAAATGTTCTTCATACTTCTCAGCCACCATTTCGATTTCTCGTTGTGGATAGGAAGGAAAATGAGAACCCTCAGCAATTCGACGCAATGACAAGAAGTTCATTAAAGCTCTGGCATTCATAGTTACATAAGCACTGGAATAAATAGTGACTGGAAGAACTCCTCGAGCAACTTCTCTGGCAACTCCTGCTTGCAACATTTTTTCATAACTTGCATAAGAAGTTTCACAAGATTTTTTGAATTCTTCTTCAGTAATTTTATATTGCTCAGGTGTACCTGGTTCAAAAGTGTAAGAACCAGTTTTTCCAACTTGTTGTAAGTTTCTGGAAGTATTTGGAAAATAAAATTCTGGATCAAGTTGGCGATATCTGCCAGATTCTTCGTTGTAAGAAGCAATGCGATGGCGCATATGTTCACGCCAAACAAATATTGGAGCCTTTACATAAAAAGTAAATATTGAATGTTCAAAAGGTGTGCCATGTCTTTCACGCATCAAGAAATTAACTAAACCAGTGTGCTCACTTGCGTCTTGATTTTTCCCAGCATCAGCATTTGATCGCTCTCCTGCAGTTGAAACTCGGGCAGCCCAAACTACATCTGAATCTGAAGCAGAATGTTTTACCAATTCAACGGTTACATCGCTTCTAAACTTCAAGGCAATTGATGGTGTGGAGGAGTTAGTCACAAAAACGCACGATACCGTTTACCTACGATGAATATCTCCTCACACGCGCGACGCTCCACTGTGACCCGCAACGCTATTGGGGTTGGACTTGCTACTGGGGTTTATGGAATCTCATTTGGCGCATTAGGTGTTACTAGTGGGTTTAGTTTTGCTCAAACTCAAGTTCTAAGTTTGGGCCTTTTTTCAGGGGCTTCACAATTTGCTGTTGTAGGAATTATGGGAGCTGGAGGCGGAGCAGTTGCCGCTATTGCTACTTCTTCCCTATTGGGATTTAGAAATGGTCTTTATGCATTAAGTATTGCCAATGTATTAAAGCTAAAAGGATTTAAGAAAGTTATTGCATCCCAATTAACTATTGATGAATCAACTGCAATGTCTGTTGCAAATAATGATGATGAGGAAATGAGTCGCTGGGCTTTTTGGGCAACAGGAATTTCTGTTTTTGTTTTTTGGAACATTGCTACAGCAATTGGAGCATTTGGTGCTTCCTTTGTTGCCGATCCAAAATCACTTGGATTAGATGCCGCAGTTGGCGCAGCATTCTTAGCCCTACTTTGGCCACGGCTTATTAACAAGCAAATTCGAGTTGTAGGAATTCTTGCAGGATTATTCGCTTTAGGTTTAACTCCCTTTGTTCAACCTGGAATACCAGTACTCGCAAGTGTGTTAATTGCAATTGGTATGGGATTAAAGAATGCGAGTGACAAATAATGGATTCGCGCTGGATTGCAGTTATTGCTTCTTCATTGATTGCCTTTATTCTTAAATTTTCCGGCAATGTTGTTCCTGCTAGATATTTAGAACAACCAAAAATTAAATCAATTACTTCCCTTGTTCCAATTGTTATGTTGTCTGCTTTGGTAGTAGTCCAAACCTTTGCTTCAGGTCAAGAATTAGTAATTGATGCACGACTTGTTGCTTTATTATTTGCAGTAGTTTTGTTACTAATTAGAGCACCATTTATAGTGGTGGTTTTTGGAGCAGCTGCCTTAGCAGCAATTTTAAGATATTTTGACCTAATTAATTAAGTCGTCAATTCCAATTGTTAATCCTGGTTTTTTAGCAATATTTCTAATTGCCAGTAATACTCCTAGCATAAATGATTCTCTATCGAATGAATCATGTCGAATGGTTAAGGTTTCGCCCAGAGATCCAAATACCACTTCTTGATGAGCAACGAGACCTTGCATTCTTACTGCGTGAACTGGAATCCCGTCAATTTTTGATCCTCTTGCCCCTGGAATTTCTGAAATAGTGGCATCAGGATTATTACTTAAATTATTAGCTTTTCTTTCTTCAGCAATTATTTGTGCAGTTCTTACTGCTGTTCCACTGGGAGCATCAATTTTGTTTGGGTGGTGATATTCAATAATTTCTGCAGAGTCATAAAACTTGGTAGCAGCTTTGGCAAAACGCATCATCAAAATTGCACCAATTGAAAAGTTAGGGACTAAACGAAGTGATACTCCACTTTTTGCTTGCAATAGTTTTTGTACCTTGGCAATTTTTTCTTCATATTAAAATCATCATTTTGATCAATACTTGCTACAAGTTCTAAATCAGAAGCATTTGAAACAGCCTTAACAACTTCAGCGCCCATACGGCCCTTAGCGCCAAGGATTGCAACTTTAATTGTCATGAAACTAGACTACAAGGTCCTTAAATTGATCCTTGTCATTAAAGCTACCTACTACACAAAGTAAACCTTTTTGTGCGAAAAGTTGTGCGGCCAGAGCCTTAATATCTTCTAAGGTGACTTCATCTATTTTGTTAAGTGTGTCATCAAGAGACAAATATTCTCCATACAACAATTCACCCTTTGCAATTCTGGTCATGCGGGCATTAGTTTCTTCAAGTCCTAAAACCAATCCACCTCGCAAAGCACCCTTACCGCGCTTTAATTCATCTTCTGTAATTCCATTTGCAGCAACATCTGCTAATTCTTTCTTAATTAATTCAACAACTTCATTCACTTTTTCTTTGGTAGTTCCGGCATAAACTCCAAATATTCCAGTACCGGTGTAGTGATGTGCAAATGAATAAACCGTATAAACAAGTCCGCGTTTTTCTCTAATTTCTTGGAACAATCTTGATGACATTCCCCCACCAATTGCGGCACTTAAAACTGCAATTACATAACGCTTTTCATCGTGGCGATCAAGACCTGGAACACCCCAAACTAAATGTGCTTGTTCGGTATCTTTTTTAACTACTTTTAAACCAGTACCAACAGTGAGTAATTTTTCAGAAGTTCTTGGATCAAGTGGTTTTACCCCTGATTTATCCCAATCAGTATTTTTAATTGAATCAATAATCATTGTTACTGCTTGATCATGATCCACATTTCCAGCTATCGAGATAATCGTTCTTTCAGGAGAATAATATTTTTTATAGAATCCAAAAACTTGTTCACGAGACATATCAGTAATTGATTTTCTAGTCCCAATAATTGGTCGCCCAATTGGTTGGTCTCCCAAGAGAGTTTGTGACCAGTTGTCATAAACCAATTCATTTGGCTCATCTTCGTGCATTGAAATTTCTTCTAAAACAACATTTCGTTCTTGATCAACATCTTCTTGAGTCACATTTGAGGATGTGAGCATGTCAGAAAGAGTGTCAATTACTAATTTCACATCACGATCTAAAACTTTGGCATGAAAACAGGTGTATTCCTGAGTTGTGAAAGCATTCATATCTCCACCAACTGCTTCTAATGAAGATGAAATCTCCATGGCAGTTCTGGTGGGAGTTCCTTTAAAAAGTAAATGTTCTAAAAAGTGAGCAGCACCAGCTTCTGGTTTTTCTTCATCTCTTGAACCTGTAGCAACCCAATAACCAACTGCCGCACTTCTAACGGTGGGAACAGTTTCAGTAATTATTTTTAAACCGGAGGGCAGAATAGTTTGTTGAACTATTCCGCCTCTACCAGTGTCTTCTAATGTTTGGGTTGGAAAGCGATCCATCAGTGTCGACTAATTATTCGGTCTTAGCTGAATCTTCGCCTTCAACAACTGGAATTAATGAAAGTTTTCCCTTGGGATCAATTTCGTTAATTTCAACATGAACAGTGTCGCCAACGTTGATTACATCTTCAACTTTTTCAACACGTTTGCCGCCAGCCATTTTCTTAAGTTGAGAAATGTGTAGCAATCCGTCTTTACCTGGGTAAAGATTTACGAAAGCTCCAAAGGCTGCAGTCTTAACAACTTTGCCTTCATACTTTTCACCAACTGTTGGAACATGAGGATTTGCAATTCCATCAATCATGGCCTTTGCTTTTTCTGCTGCAACACCATCGGTTGCACCAATAAACACTGTGCCATCATCATCAATTGAAATTTTTGCACCAGTTTTTTCTTGAATTTCGTTAATCATCTTGCCTTTAGGCCCGATGATTGCGCCAATCATGTCAACTGGAACTTTCACAGAAATAATGCGTGGAGCATATTGACTCATTTGTCCTGGAGCATCAATTGCTTTTTGCATTACATCCAAGATTGTGGTTCGAGCATCTTTAGCTTGCTTTAGTGCTGCAGCTAATACGTTTGCTGGAATTCCATCAAGTTTGGTATCAAGTTGCAAAGCGGTAATGAAGTCAGATGTACCTGCCACCTTGAAATCCATATCGCCTAATGCATCTTCAGCACCAAGGATGTCTGTTAAGGCAACATATTCTTGTTTGCCATCAACTTCACCAGAAATTAATCCCATTGCAATTCCACCGACCATTGCTTTTAGTGGAACACCGGCATTAAGCATTGCCATAGTGGAAGCACAAACTGAAGCCATAGAAGTTGATCCATTTGATGAGATCGCTTCTGAAACTTGTCTGATTGCGTAAGGAAATTCTGCTCTTCCTGGCAGTACTGGAACAAGTGCTCGTTCTGCTAATGCACCGTGGCCAATTTCTCTACGTTTTGGAGTTCCTACTCTTCCGGTTTCACCAGTTGAGTAAGGAGGCATGTTGTAGTTGTGCATATAACGCTTGGTGGTTTCTGGAGACAAAGTATCTAGCTTTTGTTCCAAATCCAACATGTTTAATGTTGTGACACCCAATACTTGGGTTTCACCACGATTAAACAATGCAGAACCGTGAGTTCTAGGCAGAATGCTAATTTCTGCTGACAAATCACGCAATTGAACTGGAGTTCTTCCATCAATACGGATCTTGTCGCGTAATACTCTTTCGCGCATTACTTTTTTAGAAACAGAACTAAACGCAGCTTTAATTTCTTTTTCGCGTTCAGGAAATTTATCTGTTAAGGAAGCTAAAACTTCAGCTTTTGCTTCATCAAGGGCAGTTTGTCTTTCAACTTTGCCACCGATTTGCATTGCTTTAGTTACAGCTTGATTTGAAAATCCAGAA
>JBJOOK010000086.1:0-2997 GCA_046051325.1 Actinomycetota bacterium
CGCCACGGGAAGCCCCTGCTTGTCAACTTCCTGAAAGAAACAGGACTCGTGGCCCGTGTGGCAGGCACACCCGGTCTGTTCAACTTCAAACAGGAGCGTGTCCAGATCGCAGTCGACATGAAAACGGCGGACCTGCTGGGTGTGTCCGCTGGTTTCCCCCTTGAGCCAGAACTTTTGGCGCGACCGGCTCCAGTAGTGCATGAGGCCATTTTTCAGTGTGGCGGCGAGGGAGGTTTCGTTCATCCAAGCCATCATGAGAACAACATTCGATGAAGCTTCGGTTGTAACAACAGGCACTAGACCTTGTTCGTTTGGCTTTAACGAAGCCCAATATTCAGAAATTGCTGTGCGAGAAAGATCTGTCATGTGCTTATTCTTGCCTAAGGTGTCACCAATAATTTCGCTAGGTCTCATTGCCGTAAGGTTTAGATATGACCTCATTAGCCAAACGCGAAAGATATGCGATTGCCCAAACTTTAAGAAACCTTGGCCCAGATGCGCCAACTCTTTGTGAAGGTTGGACTTCCTTTGATTTGCTTGTGCATTTAATCTCGCGAGAAAACAGACCTGATGCAGCAATTGGAATTCTAATTCCAGCTTTTTCTCAATACTCTAAAAAAGTTGCTGATGATATTAAGCAACGTGGCTTTGAATCTTTAGTTCAAGAATTTGAAGATGGTCCAAAACAATTTTCCCCTTTTGCAATTCCTGGGATAGATAATTTGGCTAATTCATTTGAGTTCCTGGTTCATCACGAGGATCTTTTAAGAGCTCAACCAAATTATGTTGCTCGTGTATTTGGAGATCTTGATAAGAAGTTGTTATGGAAGCGCTTTACTCAGTCAGGAAGACTATTTCTACGTAAAGCAAAAGTTGGCATTATTGCCAAATCAGATCAAGGAGTATTTACAATCAAATCAGGCAATAGTTGTGTGACCATGGAAGGCGACGTTGTCGATCTAATTCTTTATTCCTTTGGCAGAAAATCTGCTGCAAACATCAAATTTGACGGCGATGAGGAATCAATCAGAATACTTAAAGAAACGAAATTCAGTCTCTAACTTCTACGTTTTTTCTCTTTAATTCTGCCTTTAGATCTTTAATTTCAATTTCTTTAAAATGAAAAACACTGGCTGCAAGTAATGCATCGGCTCCAGCTGTTACTGCTGGATAAAAATCAGATATTTTGCCTGCTCCCCCACTGGCAATTAGTGGCACTGAAACATTTGGCCTGATTAGTTTGATTAATTCCAAATCGAATCCATCTTTAGTGCCGTCTTTATCCATGGAATTCAAAAGCACTTCTCCAGCACCTCTTTGCACTGCTTCTTTAGTCCAAGCCAAAGCATCTAAACCTGCACTTTTTGTGCCACCATGAGTTGTCACTTCAAATCCAGAGGGAGCATGTTTTTCATTTGATCTTCGAGCATCAATAGAAATTACTAATACTTGAGATCCAAATCTTTGAGCGATCTGATTTATCAGCTCAGGATTCTTTATGGTACTGGTATTTATAGAAACCTTGTCAGCACCAGCTCTTAATAATTTGTCAACATCTTCAACACTTTTTATTCCCCCACCAACGGTTAATGGAATAAATACAACATCAGCCGTCTTTTTTACGACTTCAAGCATTGTGTCTTTGTTGTCTCTAGAAGCAGAGATATCTAGGAATGTTAATTCGTCTGCACCATTTTGGGCATAGAATTTTGCCAACTCAACTGGATCTCCAGCATCTTTTAAGTCTTGAAAATTAACACCCTTGACTACTCTTCCGTTGTCAACATCAAGACAAGGAATGATTCTGGTAGCTAAAGTCATTATTGATTAGCAATTCTTAGAGCATCTTTTAAAGTAAATTTCTGGGCATAAAGAGCTTTGCCAACAATTGCTCCTTCAACTCCAATATTGGTTAATTGTCTTAATTCAGCAATGTCAGAAAGTTGAGCAATGCCACCGGAAGCAATAACGGGCTTCTTTGTGAAATCAAGGATTTCTCTTAGTAAAGCAGTGTTTGGTCCTTGCAAAGTTCCATCTTTTGTTACATCAGTTACTACATATCTGGCAGCATTATCTTTATCTAATCTTTGTAGTGTTTCAATTAGCTCGCCACCTTCTTTAGTCCAACCACGTGCGGCCAAATTTCTACCTCGCACATCTAATCCAATTGCAATTTTGTCACCATGTTGAGCTATTACTTTTGCGGTCCAATCAGGATTTTCTAGAGCTGCAGTTCCTAAATTGATGCGAGCTACTCCAGTTGCTAAAGCATTATTAAGAGATTCATCATCACGGATTCCACCAGACAACTCAACTTTTATATCAAGTTTTGCTGTAACTTCTTTCAATAATTCTCTGTTACTTCCTTTTCCAAATGCTGCATCTAAATCAACTAAATGAATCCATTCAGCTCCTTGTTCTTGCCAAGCCAAAGCTGCATCAAGTGGTGAACCGTATGAAGTTTCAGTTCCTAATTCACCTTGTACTAATCGAACTGCTTGTCCATCGGCAACATCAACTGCGGGAAGAAGAATTAGTGGTTTCATATTAAACAGTCTCCAACCAATTGCTTAAAAGTTGTAATCCAGCTTCCCCTGATTTTTCAGGATGAAACTGAGTTGCTGATAGTGGTCCATTTTCAACACTGGCTAAGAATTTTTCTCCATGCGTTGCAAAGTGTTTCAATGGTGCAACAATTTTTTCAGTTCCGTGCAGATCTAAATCTTTGGCAGCAAAAGAATGAACAAAATAGAATTTTTCAGCTTCAACGCCCTTAAACAGTTTTGAGCCATTTGCTACTTGCACGTTATTCCATCCCATGTGAGGCAAGATTGAAGCTTTAATTTCAGTTACATCTCCTGGCCATTGGTGTAGTCCAGCAGTTTTTTGTCCATGCTCTAAACCGTTTTCAAACATCACTTGCATTCCAACACAAATTCCTAATACGAAACGATTTCCTGCAAGTCTTTTATCAACTATTTCTGATCCACGATATTT
>JBJOOK010000087.1:0-3419 GCA_046051325.1 Actinomycetota bacterium
GTTTACAACAGGATTAATTGACGAAAGCTACACAAGATTTATTGAACGTCGCTTGAGAGAAGAATATGGTTTTATCGGTTCCCCGATACACATAAAAGTCAAAATCAGAGAACGAAGAAAAAGATAATGATTAATGTTCCTAACTCTATTAGTCTTCTTCGTCTACTTCTAATTCCAGTATTTTTATGGACTGCTTTCAATGGTCAATTAGTTTCAAGTTGCCTGATCATCTTTATTGCATCATTTACCGATTGGCTTGATGGATTTGCCGCTAGAAGGCTAAATCAATTTACTCGACTTGGACAATTATTAGATCCAATCTCAGATCGTCTCTACATAATTGCTTTAATTGTGGTTGTTTTTTACTTAGAACTTGCAAACATCTATATATTGTTGTTCATTTTCTTCAGAGAGCTGATTCTTTCTTTCTTAATGCTTTATTTGAAAATAAGAGGTGTGACTGGTTTACCGGTCCACTATTTGGGAAAAATGGGTGCTTTCTGTTTACTAATTGGGCTTCCAGGATTGATATTTGCAGAAGCTTTTCCTGACCAAGTAGACATTTTTTGGGGATTGTTCCTCTATGCATTTTCTGGTTATAAGTATTTCGTTCATGCGCGCCTAGTATTATCAAAATATGTCTAAAGATTCATTCTTCAAGGATGATGACTCTAAATCTATGGGTCTTTTAGCAATGTTGAATAGCGAAATTGAAACTGATGAATACACAAATCCTTCTCGACCTTTAGTTGGTAAAAAAGATCCAAAGTGGTGGATAGCAGTAGTCCTTTCTTTTTCTGGACTGCTTTTCGGTACTGCCATAGCAAATACACAGCGTCAACAACCAATTCTTGAAAAGAACCGAGAAGATTTACGAACTACGATTACAAAAAATATCGATAATCTGAATAAAACTTCTGAAAATCTAAGTGCTATTAATAACGAGATTGCTCAAATCCAATCAAATACTCCTGGTCTGGATTTTCACGGAATAAGTCAAAGTAATGAATCAAATCTTCAGGTATTTTCTGGTTTAAGTTCTGTAAAAGGCGAAGGAATCGAAATTGTTATCAATGACGCAGTGAAGACTGATTCATTGGAAAGTGATGACATTGAATTAGCTCGAGTTTATGATTCAGATATTCAACTTTTAGTTAACGCACTTTGGGCAAGTGGTGCAGAATCAATATCTATTAATAAAGGACGATTAACTTCAACCAGTGCAATCCGATCTGCCGGCGATGCGATTTTAGTAAATTATCGACCATTGCTACCGCCATTTGTAATATCTGCAATAGGGGACCAAGAATTAAGAAATCGTCTGGTTAAACATCCGGACTACATTGATCTTGAATTTGTCGTGAAAACATACGGCTTAGGATTTAGTGTGTCCGATATTAAGGAAATAGAGATGATTGCAACCGGAGTAGCACTGCCTAGTCTGCAAGGCATTACAGTTGGTAACAGATCATGATTCCTGTCGTCGGCTTACTCATTGGTGTAATTGTTGGAATAATTCTGGATCCAACAGTCCCACTTTGGATGCAACCTTATTTACCAATAGCTGTAATTGCCGCACTTGATGCCGTTTTTGGTGCAATACGAGCAAACTTAGAAGATGTGTTCGACGATAAAATTTTTATTTCTTCTTTTGCAAGTAATGTTTTAATTGCGGCTGTAATCGTGTTCTTGGGGGATCAATTAGGAGTTGGAACTCAACTTTCAACAGGTGTTGTTGTTGTATTAGCGATGCGAATATTTGCGAATGCCGCAGCTATTAGAAGAAATCTTTTCAATCGTAAATGAAGAAGAAAATATCAATAAAAACTCCTGAAAAACTTCAAACTCCACAGGGTAGAAAATATCTTGCAGTCATTCTTGTTTTTCTCTTGGGAATTTTCATAACTATTGCCATCAAACAGAATGATCAACCAGAGCTACTTACCTCAGCTCGTGAAGGTGAACTAGTACTTATTTTGGATGATTTAACTAAGCAAAAAGATCTTTTGGAAGATGAATTGATAAAACAAAACCAAGTACTCGAATCCTTAAAAAATGGTTCCAATGAAGATGCTAGAAAAGCTGCACAAGATAGAATTGATCAACTAATTCTGCTTTCAGGAACTGCTCCAGTCTCAGGTCGAGGTATTCAGGTTTTAGTTACTGGGGATCTTTACTCTGTAAATTCTTTCACCATTCTTGATACTGTTCAAGAATTACGAGACGCAGGTGCTGTAGCCATTGAAATTAACGGTGTTCGAGTAATTAACAGTACATATTTCAATGACACAAACAGTGGGATAAGTATTAATCTGACTCCCATAAGAAGCCCATATAAAATATTAGCTTTGGGAGATCCAGAAACTCTGGCAACTGCACTTAAAATTCCAGGTGGCATGAGTGAGTCAATAACAACTTCTGGAGGACAAGTAGTAATTAACCAATACCCATCTTTAGAGATACAGGCCAGTGTTCCTCTCACCACTCCGCAATATGCTGTTCCCGTAAACGAAAAATAGATAGGGCCTCAAATGAACACACCTTCAGATTTGAAATACACCAAAGAACATGAGTGGGTAAAGGAAGAATCAGCAGGAGTCGTTGTTTTTGGAATTACTGATTTTGCTCAGTCAGCATTAGGAGACATAGTTTTTGCAAGCTTGCCAAAAGTAGGAACTAAATTGAACGCTGGCCAGACTTGTGGTGAAGTTGAATCTACTAAGTCGGTAAGTGATATTTATACTCCTGTTACTGGAGTTGTTAAAGAAGTCAATGAGAAACTTGCTAACAATCCTGAAATTCTAAATTCAGATCCATATGGTGCAGGTTGGATGATTAAACTCTCAGATGTCGATACAAATGAATTATCTGCTCTTTTAGATGCAGCTGGTTATCAAAAAATCACTGAAAACGCCTAACTAATAACCTCCACCTCAGGTTGACCCTTTACTTGGGTTGTCTTAGGGTTAGCAGTAGAGGCGAGGTCAATTATGAATATGGAAAACACTGGCGCAATTCCAGCTGTTTCTTCTGATACAAGTCCATTACCTGCCATTGAAGATGGTCATTTAGAAGGTTTAGAAAAGGGAAGTGCTGCACTTCTTGTTAGAAGTGGGCCACAAAGAAATCAAAGATTTATTCTTACTGGACCAAAAATTACTTTGGGCAGATCAGATGATTCCAATATTGTGCTTGATGATGTAACTGTTTCTCGTTCCCATGCCCTGATTGTAAAAGACAGTTCGTCTTGGACAATTAAAGATTCAGGAAGTTTAAACGGTATTTACGTGAACTTCATTCGCATTGAAGATGCCAAACTTTCAGCTGGTGACGATGTTCAAATTGGTAAATATAGATTCACATTCCTTCTTCCAGAGCAGAAAATTTAAATGGCAATAGTTTCGAAAAGATCTGATCTT
>JBJOOK010000088.1:0-3338 GCA_046051325.1 Actinomycetota bacterium
TGTGAATCATTTAGCATCACATGTTGCTGTTGACACTTTAGAAAATGGAAAACTTCCTGAACCAACATTAGCTTTATTGGTAAGTGGTGGGCATTCATCTCTTTTGAAAGTAAATAACATCACTTACCAAATTGAATCTTTAGGTAAAACTCTTGATGATGCAGCTGGTGAAGCTTTTGACAAAGTAGCCCGAGTACTTGGTTTACCTTTTCCAGGGGGACCTTGGATTGATAAGGCTGCTAAAGATGGTGATGCTTTAAGAATTGATTTTCCTAAAGGATTAATGAGCAAGGAAGATTTAGTTGATCACACCTTTGATTTTTCATTCTCTGGATTGAAAACTGCAGTTGCAAGATGGGTACAAGCTTGGGAAAAAACAGGAGAAACAATTCCGGTTAACGATGTTGCAGCATCTTTTCAAGAAGCTGTTGTTGAAGTATTAGTAAAGAAAACTTTGTTGGCAGCTAAACAAACAGGAATTAATACAGTAGTAATTGGTGGTGGAGTTGCTGCTAATTCAAGATTAAGAAGTATGGCGGTAAGCGAAGCAGAAAAAGTTGGCGTAACAATAAGAATTCCTCGTCCAGGTCTTTGCACAGATAACGGTGCCATGGTTGCAGCACTTGGTTCTCATTTATTTAGTCCAGGTAAAAGCTCCTTAAATTCCTCTAGAGTTCACCAGCATCTGGCACTCAACTTGAGAGAGTGCTAAGGCCTTGGTAAGTTAGGTCTTAAGTCTTTCCTAGCTTTTAAGAAGTTGGGATAGAAAAAATTCCGAGTAATAATCCCATGAAGGGGAGTAGACCGTGGCGGTCCAAATTAAACCACTCGAGGATCGAATCCTCGTTGAAGTACTAGACGCTGAAACAAAAACTGCGTCAGGCTTAGTAATTCCAGATACTGCAAAAGAAAAACCACAAGAAGGAAAAGTTATTGCAGTTGGTCCAGGTCGTTTTGATGAAGATGGCGAAAAACGAATTCCTATGGATATCAAAACTGGCGACACCGTAGTTTTCTCAAAATACGGCGGAACTGAAGTTAGCTATGACGGCAAAGATTATTTGTTGTTATCAGCACGCGACGTGCTCGCAATCGTTTCAAAATAAGAAACCCTAATTATTAAAAGCTCCGGAGAAAGAACTTTTTCCGGAGCAAATAAAAGTTAAATAGCTGAAGAGGAAATAAAAACAAATGGCAAAGATTCTGGACTTCAATCAAGAAGCCCGTCACAAATTAGAAAACGGTGTTGACATTTTGGCCAACACTGTTCGCGTAACACTTGGACCAAAGGGTCGTAACGTTGTTATCGGAAAAAAATGGGGTGCACCAACAATCACTAATGACGGTGTAACCATCGCCAAAGAAATCGAATTAGAAGATGCATTTGAAAACTTAGGTGCTCAACTTGTTAAAGAAGTTGCTACAAAGACAAACGACATTGCAGGAGATGGAACAACCACTGCAACAGTATTAGCTCAAGCCATGGTGCATGAAGGTTTGCGTCAAGTTGCTGCAGGTGCTAATCCAATGGGAATTAAACGCGGTATGGATGCAGCAGTAGCTGCTGTTACCGAAGAATTACATCGCTTAGCAAAACCAGTGAATGGCAAAGAAGAAATTGCACAAGTTGCAACTATTTCTGCCCAAGATCCAAAACTTGGCGATTTAATCGCCCAAGCTTTTGACAAAGTAGGCCGTGACGGAGTTATTACAGTTGAAGAATCTTCAACCATGGATGTAGCTCTTGAATACACCGAAGGTATGCAATTTGATAAAGGCTATATCTCTCCATATTTTGTAACCGACGCTGAACGCATGGAAACAGTTTTGGAAGACGTGTTTGTACTTCTAGTACAAAACAAAATTGCCTCAATTAACGAACTTCTTCCCTTGATGGAAAAAGTAGTACAAGCTGGAAAGCCACTTATTGTTATCGCAGAAGACGTTGAAGGCGATGCTTTAAGTGCCATGATTGTTAACAAAATCAAGGGTACTTTCACCTCAGTTGCAGTTAAGGCTCCAGCATTCGGTGATCGCCGTAAAGCAATGTTGGAAGATCTTGCAATTTTGACAGCTGCTCAAGTTGTTTCTCCAGAAGTTGGTTTGAAACTTGATCAAGTTGGTCTAGAAGTATTAGGTAAAGCAAAGCGCGTGGTTGTTACAAAAGACAACACCACAGTTATTGGTGGAGCAGGCGACAAGAAGGCAGTTGATGCTCGCGTTAACCAAATTCGTGCCGAAATGGATCGCACTGATTCATCATGGGACAAAGAAAAACTTCAAGAACGCTTGGCAAAAATTTCAGGTGGTGTTGCTGTTATTCAAGTAGGTGGCGCAACTGAAGTTGAATTGAAAGAAACAAAGTTTCGTGTAGAAGATGCAATTTCTGCCACACGTGCTGCAATTGAAGAAGGAATCGTGGCCGGTGGTGGATCTGCATTAACTCAAGCAGTTTCAGTTTTAAAAGATAAGTTAAACAAAACTGGTGACGAAGCAGCAGGTGTTGAAATTATTCGCATCGCAAGTGTTGAACCATTGCGTTGGATTGCTCAAAACGCAGGTGCTGAAGGATACGTTGTAACTGCTAAAGTTGCCGAAATGAAAACTGGTGAAGGCTATAACGCAGCCACCGGTGAATTCGGAAATCTTTTGAAAGCTGGAATTGTTGATCCTGTGAAAGTTACAAGATCTGCCTTACAAAACGCAGCTTCAATTGCAGCAATGCTTTTGACTACCGATGTTTTGATCGTGGAAAAGAAAGCTGACCAAGTAGATAGCGGAAATGGTCATAGCCACGGTCCAGGTGGACACAGTCACTAAATAATTTAAATAATTTAAGAGGCGTTCAATTAATTTGAACGTCTCTTATTTTTTGCGCATTTTCATGAAGAAAGTAATAGCAATTCCAATTGAGGCACCAAGTGCTAACCATTGCAACCAACTAATACTTGAAGAATTTTCTTCAACAGGTGCACTAATTGCAACGGGTTCTTCCATGGTTGTTACTTCTGGTGTTGCTTCGCCTCTATTTTCAGCAAGTTTGTAAACAGTTTCACCATCTAATGGGTGACCATCTGCTGCCACTGTTTTCCAAGAAATTGTCACATCAGGTCCAACAAGATCAGCAGGAATTGCTACATAAACATTTGCAGCTTCTACTCTGACAGTTGTTTCAACTGAACCTGCAGCAGTTGTGATTGAGGCAAAAGTTCCTTCAGCAATAACTGATTCACCAAAAGTTAATTTGACTTCAGAAGGCAAAGTCAACACCACTTGATCTGTTGATGGTTCAACAGAAACTAGTTCAGTGTGTGCTTGTGCAGGATTTAAATTTAAAA
>JBJOOK010000089.1:0-2799 GCA_046051325.1 Actinomycetota bacterium
AAAAGGTGAGCGAGCAAATTGTTCCTGATCATTTATGAAAAGGGGAATCCAACCTAAATATTGATTTAGTAATTGACCCCATTTAGCTGCAGTATCGGTAAAAACTAAAAATCCCCAAAGTCCAATGATTCCGCTTGGAATTGCTGCAAGAATATCGATAACAACTGTTAACACTTTTGATAAATTCTTTGGTGCTAAGAACACAATGAAAAGTGCCAAGAATACTGAAACCGGAACTGCAATTACTAAGCCGATAACTGCATTTAAAAGCGTTCCATAAAGCATAGGCCAAACTTGAAAAATTTCTACACCGTCTGTTGTCGACCATTCAGAACCTGTAACAAATGAAATACCTTGCTCAACTAATACAGGCCAAGAGTTAGTACCCAAATACAGAAGGATTGCAGTCAATATAAATAGTGAAGAAAGTGCTGCAATGATTATTGATCCTGAAAATAATTTATCTGACTTGGTTCGGCTTTTTTCGCGGCCAAAGTACCTCGGAGTTGGGGTGTTTCCAGGAACTTCTAGGGTTGATGAGCTCACTGTCTTATGCTGGTTCATAACCAATAAATATCGAAGCCCTGCAACTGAAGTCCGCTGGAATTCTTGGTTAACAGTAAGTGAACTAGTCACACTTGTGACTAGTGGGAATAGAGGTAACTAGAAATTGGTGACTAAATCAAATCAGTTATTGGGCTACACACTCATGTCTGCCGGACTTTTTTTCTTTGCAGTAAATGGACCAGTTGCAAAATTAGGGTTAGTAAACGGTTTGCAATCAGCAGAACTTTCAGCCTTCAGAATTGAAGGAGCATTTATTTGTTTACTCATCATGTCGCTTTTCTTTTCTAGAAAGCAATTAAAATTCAAAAGAAATGAAATTTTACCTTTAGTTGGTTACGGTTTTTTTGGTGTTGCAATGACACAATTTCTTTATTTTGTTGCGATAAGACGAATTGAAGTTGGTGTTGCATTAATTATTGAATACACAGCACCAATTCTAGTTGCACTTTATGTTCGCTTCGTTATGAAAAAGGAAGTAAGTGCGAGAGTTTGGTTCTCACTACTACTTGCTTTAGTTGGCTTATCTTTAATAACTCAAGTTTGGACTGGATCAAAACTAGATCCATTTGGAGTACTGTGTGCATTTGGCGCTGCAATTGCTTTAGCGATTTACTTTATTGGTGGAGAACCTTTAGCAGCTAAAAGAGATCCAATTGCATTAACAACTCTTTCAATGGGAGTCGGTGCAATTTTTTGGATTATTGTTCAACCTTGGTGGACACTGCCTTGGGACTTGTTAGGTAACTCAGTGGTTTTGCCACATAATTTAGGTTCGATTCCTTTGGGTTATGTCGTTGCTTATGTAATATTTTTTGGCACTGTCATACCTTTTTGGCTTTATTTTATTGCATTTAAATATCTTGATTCAAAGAAAGCAGCTATTTTTGGTTTACTAGAACCAGTGGGAGCTTCAGTGGTGGCACTGTTTCTACTAGGAGAAACCTTTATTGGAATTCAAATTCTGGGTGGAATATTGGTATTAATTGGTGTCATTTTTGCTGAAACCGCTCGTAAGTAAGTTGTTATTGCACTAAACTTTATTTATGAGCAACTCGGGACAATCACGAATTAGGCAAGTAATGCTTTCTGGTGGTTCAGTATTTATCGCTTCAGCCATTGCCTTAATCGCTCGCCCAGATTTATTTGGTGAATTTATTGGAATCGTAGGCGAAGACGCCTTCTGGAGTTTAAGAATGACTGGAATTGTTTTGATTCCACTGGGTTATTTGATGATCGTAGTTAGATCAGTAGCTTCTGATTCTGTTGTAAAAAGTTACGCAATTTTAATGTCTTTGATTTCATTAGGTTTAGGAATTGTTACTTTACTTGCCCCAGGAGAACCTAATATTGGAAGAATTATTTACGCCATTGTTGGATTTCTTTTTTCAACACTTTATGTAGTTGCTATTGCTTTGGGAAGAAATAAAGCTTAAGACTTTAAGTTATCTTCAAAAAATCTGATAGTTTCTTTCATTGAATCTTCCCATCTAGGACTAAATGCATGTCTTTCACCTTCATATTGAATGAATTCAACAGATTTGCCTGCATCTTGTAATGCTTTTACTGCCGCTTCTGACCATTTGATATCACAAGTTTCATCTGCTGTGCCATGAAGAATTAATAGTGGTTCAGTTGCTTTATCAAAGTAATTTATTGCTGAAATTCCTTGCCAAAATTCTGGATTATCTTCTGGTAAGCCAAATCTTTTGTCAATTTCTTCAACAATGTCAAAATTCATTCGTGTCCATCGGTTGTAATTATCAACAACGTTTGCACTTACTGGAGCAAATGCTACGTAAGCATCAAATATGCCAGGTTTTACAACCATTGAATTAAATGCAATTCCACCACCCATTGATCGACCAAGTAAACCAATTCTTTCTTTGTCAACAAATGTAAATTCTGAATTCTTTAAAGCTAGTGCCGCATTTATTACATCTTCTGTGTAGCCCAATCTTAAATTAATGTCATTATCGGGATCATCATCAGATTCAGCATGATTTCTGTAATCAGTATGAAGCACTACATAGCCTCGTTCTGCTAAATATTTTTGTTCTCTAGCAAGACCTCTGCCTGTTGTGTAAATTGCTGGATCGATGTATCCGTGTGCTAAAACTAAAGTTGGAAATGGTCCTTCACCTTTTGGTACATTCATGATTCCAGAAATAGTAAATTCTCCGGATTTATATTTAATAAAGTAGCGAGTAAATTTACTGTTTTAACCTAAGACTT
>JBJOOK010000090.1:0-2783 GCA_046051325.1 Actinomycetota bacterium
GTTAACAACTTTTCCATTTTCATAGGGAACGCCATCGATTCCCTGTGCTTGATAACCAATTGCGGTAATCACAAGACCGCACTTAATGGTTACATCACCGTTAGGTGTTGAGTACACAACGCCTTCAACACGATCTGTACCCAAAATCTCTTTTGGTGTGTGTTGGAACAAAAACTCCATAGTGCGCTCGTGTTCACTCTTTGGGTTTTCTGCGATCAACAACATGGCGTCCAAATTACTCTTTACATCTTTTTCTGGCTCTGTGCCTGCGCGAACAATCGCGCCCTCTATATCCGCTTTATGTATAACAACATTTGTGTGTTCTAACTTAGGCAGCTCACGCAGTTCCGGTGAAGTAAATGCTGCGTGTTCTGGCCCGCGGCGAGCACTTATGTACACCTTACGAATATTGCTCTTCTTAAATACATCAATTGCATGATCAGCGGTGTCGGTTGGATCCAGCTCGCTTGGTTCAAGCGCCAACATGCGGGCAACATCCATCGCAACATTTCCAGCACCAATTACAACTGCAGTGTCTGCATCTAACGGAGTATCCACCCCAACAAAATCAGGGTGAGCGTTGTACCAAGGGACAAAAACCGCTGCAGATAAGGATCCACGCAGATCTTCACCTGGAATCCCAAGTGTTTTTCCTAGTGAGGAACCTGTAGCAATAATGACGGCGTCATACTTTTCCTGCAGTTGGGCGACAGTGATGTCCTGACCAATTTCGACATTTGCAAAAAGTCTGAAGTTTTCAACTGCAGCGACTTTTTCAAATACTTTGGAAACTGTTTTAATCTTTGGATGATCTGGCGCAACGCCACTTCGGACTAATCCCCACGGTGTTGGCAAGCGCTCAATCATGTCGATTGAAAAACTCTGTTCATCATTTGCCAAATTTTGTAAAGCTTGAGCAGCAAAATAACCAGCAGGTCCTGCACCTACTATGGCTACTTTAAAGTTTCTCACGGGTCAATCTTAGGCGCATACGTAGTTACCGACCAATTAAGAAAGAGATCGAGTTACGCAAGCTAAATTTCTTGAAGGGCGGCTTGAGAATAAAAAGAAGCCGCATCAAGGGTGCCCAGATTCCAAATACACGAGTGAATATCCGAGATCTAACAATTGCATCTTTTTGTGTGTCTCGGAAACTTCCGGAGCTTTCGGTTGGATGAATTGCAAGAACCATTGGAAGGTAATAACCCTTCAGCCCAGCACGAAGTGCATCAGCAATAAAGATGTATTCGTCGCCTAAGTAATTCTGTGCACCTGCTCCGAAATCTTCATCGAAACTAATTGCTGCCTTTTTAAAGTCATTTACCCGAATAATCATCTCGTAAGTTGCAGCTTTTGCTGAGTTAGTTAGCTTTAATGAATGTTCTTGCTTTGGATAACGCTTACGCAAAGCTCCGGTTTCATCAACAGCTTGCATTAGAAGTATGGAAATATCCTTATTGGCTTCTAAATGCGCAATGGCTGCGTTGATGGTTTCTTCTTTAAACTCAATATCATCATCACCAAACAAGAGATATTCGGTATGAGTATTCTCAATTACAGCGTTTCTGCTCTTTGCCACACCTTTGTTTTTGAGCTCAATGCTGGTGATTGCTTTGGGTGGTAGCGAGACGCTTTCATTATCTGGATTCTGGATTACGACTAAATTGGTAAAGGAATCAAGGTACTTAATCCCGGATACCCTCTTAGACAGCGTGGAGTAACCAATCGTAAGCAAATTGCCCTTACTCACTATGTGTAAGCGCCCTTGCAAATCTCATCAGTCCATTTGAAATATTTGAAAGGTTTGAATTCTGCATGCGCAGACCAAAGAAAATTACGATCGTGTTGGATTGGCTGATCTGTCCGTTATAACTTAGGTAAATAAGAGCAGCTAGTAGTACGAGCATGATTGATCCCGAGATAAGAATTCCGGTTTCTCCAGATTTAATTCTGGTACCAATTCTTACAACATTTGCTACTGGATTCTTATCTTTTTTTGCCTGTACAAAACTTCTTTGTGCGTCAATCTGACCTTTAAACAAACGTCCGTAAATATGGAATATGCAGACCACCATCAGAATGTTGAGAAGTCCAAAACCCCAGTTGAGATAAGTAAAGAACACAATAATCACGAACAATTGCGTAAAGGCACTAAGCAGTGATGTTAATTCGAATGCCAATGACCAGCGCCAGTTATCGCGTGCGCCTTTTACATCAGAATTTGACTCTTTAAATGCCTTTTCAAAGACGTTGACTCGATAAATACGTTGCAGAAAATGTCCGGCCCGTGTTGCACCAAAGAATAAGAAGAAGCCGACAACAAAGATTATGAGTTTGGTTTCACTCATTTTATCTTCATTCAAAATGATCCCAGTAAATAGCTTTGCTACGGCCAATTCAGAAACCGAGATAAATGCTGCAATCAGAACCAAGCTGATCAAAATCAATTTGTATTTTCTGGTTGTAAATAGGTTATGAAATGCAACCGTCAATTGGCGAGCAATAATGACCATGGCTTAATTATTCCTTAGCTTTGAAGATGTCACGATGGCCACAACGTGTCCGACGGTGACAAAAAGCGCGATTCCAAGGGCGACCGCGAGTGAGCTTTGCATGCTTCCGAATATCGCCACGAAGATGGTGAATTCGACTGAATGGAAGATTCGCTGCGCAGGTAAATAATCAAAGATTTTTCTCAAAGAACGAATTAGCCCTTTGACCGGCAAATTCGCATCCTTTTGGTCTTGAATCTTTCCTAGACCTGAAAATGCTCGTGCAACATG
>JBJOOK010000091.1:0-2989 GCA_046051325.1 Actinomycetota bacterium
CAAGCAGTTGGTGCTGCGTCTAATTCTAGAAGCAGAGTAAATCTTGCAGTTGAAGCAAATGAACCAGAGAAAAAAGAAATGCTACAAGACACAGTTGAAACGTCAATGGAACGCGAATGTTTGAAACTAACATTCCAGTTCTCTGATTTGGTTAAAACTTGGTTTGCTCAATTAACCCCTGATTGTTTTTCTCATCAAAAATATAGAGAAATCTTTGAATCAATTTCAAATACTGAACTAAATGACATTTCTGCAAATACAGCTCACGATGCAACTGAAGACGAGGATCAAAGAGCATTAATAGCAGCTTTGTCAGTTGAAGAATTTAAAGCCAATGTTGAACCTAGATATGTTGATTCTGTTTTTGCCAGAGTGCTTGAAATTAATGCTGGTCGAACTATTGCTGATTTGAAGAGCCAATTACAAAGACTTGATCCTGCAACTCAAAATCAAGAGCATGATCGCATGTTCCAGCAACTCTTGAGCATCGAAGAATTTAGAAGGGCTTTGAGGGAGCAATCTCTAGGCACATCGTGAGTAACCTCAAGAGAGCAAAATTCTGTGTTCTTGGTAAGTTTGCATTCGCGTTAAAAATCATTCCCGCATAGCTCAATTGGCAGAGCACTCGACTGTTAATCGAGTGGTTCCTGGTTCGAGTCCAGGTGCGGGAGCTTCATTAAAACGAAAGTAATAAAAATGAGTGGCACTATCGCCTTAGTTGGTTCAGGTGAGTGGTTGCCTGTGATGTTGGATGTTGAAAAAGAATTACTCAAGAATCAAAATTCTGTTTATGTGCAACTTTCTACAGCTGCTGGTCAAGAAAGTCCTGCAAGACTTGAGCATTGGAAAAATTTAGCTCAAACTCAAGCAAAAACATTAAACGTTGAATCAAGATGGCTACCAGTTTTTGATCAAGATTCTGCTAACGATCCTGAATTTGTTGAGAAAATAAAAGGTGCAGGATTAATTTATTTAAGTGGGGGAGATCCAACTTATTTAGCTGAAACTTTAAGAGATTCTCTTGTTTGGAATGCGATTGTTAATGAATGGAAAAATGGTACCTCTTTAGCAGGTTGCAGTGCTGGCGCTATGGCGTTAACTACTTGGGTGCCAAAAATGAGAATAAAAATTGGTAAGAATAATGAAGATGTAAAAGGATTGGGATTATTACCAAACATCAGAGTGATTCCACATTTTGATCGAATGCTTGGTTGGATTCCAGACATCATCACAAGATATTTAATAAATACACCACCAGGAGTAACTCTTGTTGGGATCGATGAAAACACTGCTCTTGTTGGTGGAGTAAATAGTTGGATAGTTAAAGGAGAACAGTCTGTTTGGGTACTAACTCATGAAGGTCGAGAAGAATTTATAGCAGGACAAACTTTATTAACTAATTAAGCTTTGTGTTTATACCAATCAACATAGATTGGATCTAGTGGTTTCTTTCCTTGAATTAAATCTGCAGCTCTTTCAGCAACCATCATTACTGGTGCATAAATGTTTGCATTTGTAACATAAGGAAACACAGAGGCATCAACAACTCTTAATCCCTCAACGCCATGAACTTTCATTGTGTCTGGGTCTACTACTGACATTTCATCTGTACCCATTTTTGCGGTGCAAGATGGGTGATAAGCAGTTTCGCTATCTTTTGCAACCCACTTCAAAATATCTTCATCTGAACTAACTGAAACTCCTGGAGAAATCTCACCACCGTTAAATTCATCCATTGCTTTTTGAGTCAAGATATTTCTAGCTACTCGAATGGCTTCTACCCATTCTCTTTTATCTTGGTCAGTTGATAAATAGTTAAACAAAATTGCTGGTTTTGTATAAGGATTTGCATCCTTGATTTTTATATGACCTCTTGCGTCTGAATACATCGGTCCAATATGTATTTGGTAACCATGACCTTTTGCAGTCACTGTTCCGTCATAGCGCACAGAAATAGGTAGGAAATGAAACATTAGGTTTGGATACTTAACTTCGTCGTTACTGCGGGCAAAACCGCCACCTTCAAAATGATTTGAAGCCCCAGGTCCTTTTCTAAAGAACAGCCAAGCAGCTCCAATAAATGGTCTTCTCCAAAGTTGCAAATTAGGTTGTAGGGAAACTGGTTTCTTGCATGAATATTGAACATAAACTTCTAAGTGATCTTGCAAGTTTGCACCAACTCCGGGAAGATCTTTAACTACTGGAATTCCTACAGAAATTAAATGTTTTGATTCGCCAATTCCTGAGAGTTGGAGAATTTGTGGTGTGTTTATTGCTCCACCGCAAAGAATTACCTCTTTGGCTCGTATGAATTCCTTTTTCTTACCCAAAAGTGTTCTAAATGTAACTTCAACTCCAATGGCAGTTTTTCCTTCAAAAACAACTTTTTCTACCATGGCGCGAGTTTTAATTGTTAAATTTTTTCTTTTTTTCACAGGATGTAAATATGCACGAGATGAGGAAAGTCTTCTACCTCTTCTGACGTTTCTGTCGAAAGGACCAAAACCTTCTTGACGATAACCATTCACGTCATCTGTTAATTGATAACCAGCTTCAACTGATGCTTTAAAAAATGATTGGAACAAAGGATTTTTAGCTGGCCCTTTTTCTAATTCAAGTGGACCACTATGACCTCTAAAGACAGTGTCTGAAACATCTATTGAATTTTCCATTTTTTTAAAATATGGAAGACAATGTGCAGATTTCCGCGCTGGAAAATCATGCCATTAATGGAACCTGAACCACCCAGAATTTTTCCTCGACCGTGATTAACATTTCTGTTATTCATAAATGGCTCTGGTTCAGATTTATATTTCCAGTCATAAAATTTACTTCCAATAGGAAAAGTTAGAGCTGCAGGCATGTTGATAAAAACATCCCACCAATAATCTGGACGACCGGCTTCTAGAACTAGAACGTTATTCTTTTCATTTTCACTCAATCTGTTTCCCAAAACAGATCCAGCACTTCCGCCACCAACAATGATGTA
>JBJOOK010000092.1:0-2624 GCA_046051325.1 Actinomycetota bacterium
GTGACATTAATCTTTAAATCAAGATCCATGATCGCTCTTAAAGTTTCAATAACAGTTGCAGCACCAGCCATGTCACATTTCATGGTGTGCATGGATGAAGGAGGTTTTAAAGAAATTCCTCCGGTATCAAAAGTAATTCCTTTTCCAACTAACGCTAAATGAAAATCGGCACCACGAGACTTATAGGCAAGGCGAATAAATCTTGGTGGATTAATTGAACCTTGACCAACTCCAAGCAGTGCCCCAAAGCCTTGTTTCTTGAGAGCTTTTTCTTCCAGAATCTCAACAGTTAACTTTGAATGCTTTTTGAAAGTCTTTTTAACGTAATTTGCAAATGTTTCTGGATACATGTGACTTGGGGGAGTATTAACAAGGTTTCTAACATTCTTAATTGATTCAGCAATAATTTGAGCTTCCTGAAAACTTGCTTTATTCACAAATAGATCATGAACCAAGATATTTGCTTGCTTTAAGGTTTCAGATGATTTCTCATTTTTGGTTTTGAATTCGGTAAATGAATAGGCCCCAAGTTCAACTCCAATAGTTACCGCATGGGCAGCAACAGTGGTATTTGTTGGCAGAGCAAAAAGTGCTGATGATTTACCTACTAAAGATCTAGCAGCAACACCTGAGGCTCTTCTTAATGTTTCCATTTCAAGAGGTTGAGTTTTAGTGACTTTGCCAAGTCCAACACAAAGCACTCCACTTTTAATTGTTAGATAGGCAAGTTCTGATTTCTTACCTGAAAAGTTAGTTAACTTGATTGCTTCAATAATTTCATTTTTTGATGCTGCTTCAAAAGTAATGGCAGGTTCTAAGAACTCTGGTCCATTATCTGTTTGGGCAAAACCCACAACTAGAACTTCATTTGCAGAAATATTTTTGGAATCAGTGAGGCGAGTAATTGACATGGGAAATAGCCTAGTAGCGTTTTGTTTTATGAGCGATTCAGCCAATCTAATTCATTCACCACTTCACCAACGCCACATTGAATTAGGCGCAAAACTTGCACCATTTGGTGGTTGGGAAATGCCACTGGAATATGCAGGCGGTGGAGTTCTAGCTGAACATGGCGCAACTAGAGATGCAGTTGGAATCTTTGATGTTTCCCACTTGGGAACTGCAACATTAACTGGAGCAAATGCGGCAGATCGTCTAAACGAAGTTTTAACAAACGATATAAATCGTATTCAACCTGGACAAGCCCAATACTCCACAATTCTTTCAGAAAACGGCACAGTAGTAGATGATTTAATTGTTTATTTAAGATCAAAAGATGAAGTGTTGTTAATTCCTAATGCAGGCAACTCAACAACAGTTTTAGAAATTATCAAGCAAAATATTCCTGAAGACATAGTTGTAAAGAATCTTCATAAAGACATTGCAATTATTGCTATCCAGGGCCCTAAATCAGTTGAATTAGTAAAGGATCTAGGACTTCCCACAGAAATGGAATATATGTCTTTTAAAGATGTTTCATTTATGGGAAATTCAGTAACAATATGTCGAACAGGCTACACAGGTGAAAAAGGATTTGAAGTATTAGTTCCAGCGGCAAACGCTATGAATTTTTGGGATGAAGTATTTAATAAAGGTCAAAAGTATGGAGCTAAATCAGTTGGCTTAGGTGCTCGAGACACTTTAAGAACTGAAATGGGTTATCCATTGCACGGTCAAGATATCTCATTAAATATTTCTCCATTAGAGGCAGGTTTGAGTTGGGCAGTAATTTTAGATAAACCAAAATTTTTAGGCAAAGATGCTTTAGTTAAAGAAAAAGCAAATGGCATAAAAAGAAAACTTGTAGGAATAAAAGCAGTAGAACGAGCAATTCCGAGAAGTCATATGAAAGTTATGGATCAAAGTAACCACGAATTAGGTGAAATCACCAGTGGTACATTTTCTCCCACTTTAAGAGAAGGAATTGCGCTTGCTTTACTGGAATCAAATGTAAAAATTGGCGATAAAGTTTTTGTTGATGTGCGTGGAAAAAACGTTGAATTCTTGGTGACTAAACCACCATTTGTGGAATCTAAAGTTCGCTAGCTTTTAAGGCACTTACAGCTAAGGCAAGTTCTGCCAATGGGTGAACGTTTTCCTTTGTATTCATAATGGTCTTACATCCCATAAATTTAATTGCTTCGGTAATTGCTGGAACTATTGGTGTATTTGCAACTAGTAAATAGTCTTTCAATTTGGAATTAGCTCTCAATGCCACAAATCCTAAAGCAATGGCACCTGGTCCTACCAAGATTGTTTTAGTTTGTCTTGAGGCTGAAGCAATTAGTGCATTAAATGCAGTATATGCATTTTCACCTAAAGTATTTGTAATTACTTCTTTTGGTTCTGATTTTAAAGTTCTAGTAACTCGCAATAAATCTCTTAAAGCCCCAGCATCCTTCACCCATTGATCATCGTTACCCACACTGGATTTTCCTAATAAAGATGCAGCATCAATGGTAAGAAAAGCTCCAATTAATCCACTAGCTAAAACTATGTCGTGGGAGGCATAAATTCCAATAACAGAAGTATTGGCATCAATTGCTTTGTTTACATCATTTTCATTTTCAGTAGAAAGTTTCTTATGTTCAACAGCAATAGGGGTGAGATCTGCCCAATTAAAT
>JBJOOK010000093.1:0-2607 GCA_046051325.1 Actinomycetota bacterium
AAATTAATTTATTTAGATAGTGCTGCTACTTCTCAAAAACCTCAAGTAGTAATTGATGCCCAAAATAATTTTTATGAAACCATAAATTCTGGGGTTCATCGTGGGGCATATTATTTGGCTGAATTGGCAACTGATGCTCATGAGCATGCCAGAGAAACAATTGCCGCTTTTGTAAACATAAAACCAGAACAATTGGTATTCACTAAAAACGCTACTGAATCTTTGAATTTGTTGTCGTATTCATTCCTAAATGCCACGATGAAGGCAAAATTTGGATCAGTTGTGGATAAAAGATTGATCTTAAATCCAGGAGACGAGATTCTTGTTTCCGAATTAGAACACCATGCAAATCTTGTGCCTTGGCAAGAACTTTGCCTAAAGACTGGTGCAGTTTTGAAATGGATTCCTATCACGGATCAAGGTTTACTTGATTATTCAAAGATCGAATCACTAATAAATCCTAAAACAAAAATTGTTTCTATTTCACATATGAGCAATGTCCTTGGTTCAATTACCGATATTGAATTAGTTGGAAAAGCTGCAAAATCAGTTGGTGCCTTTTTCTTTATCGATGCATGCCAATCAGTTCCTCACATGCCTGTTGACTTTTCTAAATTAGGTGCTGACGCCATTGCTTGGTCAGGTCACAAAATGTTGGGCCCATTAGGAATTGGTTTATTAGCAGCAACAGATGAATTGTTAGAAATAATGCCGCCTTTCATAAGTGGTGGGTCAATGATTGAAACAGTTTCAATGCAGAAATCAACTTTCACAAAAGCACCCAAAAAATTTGAAGCAGGAACTCCACCAGCAGCAGAAGCAGTAGGGCTGGGAGCTGCAGTTGAATATTTACAAAAAATCGGCATGCAAAACGTTCATAATCATGAAAGACATCTAACCAAATTAATGGTTGATGGATTAAAAAATATTGAAGGCGTAACCATCTATGGACCAACAGATGATCAAGATCGAGGAAGCACAGTTTCTTTTGCTCTAAATGGTCTTCATCCACATGACGTAGGTCAAGTGTTAGACGATATGGGAATAGCTGTACGAGTAGGAAATCATTGCGCAAGACCAATTATGGATAAGTTAAAAGTGCAATCAACTACAAGAGCAAGCACTTACATCTATAATGATGATTCAGATATCCAAGCTTTATTAGAAGGAATAGATGAAGTTTTTAGATTCTTTGGAACAAAATAATGCAATTATCTAATATGTATCAAGAAGTTATTCTTGACCACTATAAAACTCCACGAGGAAAAGGCTTACAAAGTCCATTCGCGGGAGAAGCCCATCATGTTAATCCCACTTGTGGTGATGAAATAACTGTAAGAGTTTTACTAAGCGATGATGGCAAGACCATCAAAAAGATTTCTTATGATTCCACCGGATGTTCAATAAGCCAGGCATCAGCAAGCATTATGTTTGAGCAAGTTGATGGCAAATCCATTGATGACTTTAATAAGTCAAGTGATGAATTCCTGGCCATGATGCAAAGTAAAGGAAATTTTGAACCTAATGAAGATCTTTTAGGTGATGGAATTTCTATGATCGGGGTAGCGCAATATCCAGCAAGAATAAAGTGTGCCCTGTTGTCATGGATGGCAGCCAAAGATGCAATTATTAGAGCAAATGGAGATAAATAATGAGTACTGATACCAAAGCATCATCTGAAAATGTGTTCGAAGCATTACATGATGTAGTTGATCCTGAATTAGGAATTAACGTTGTAGATCTAGGTTTAATTTATGGTGTTGAAGTAAAAGATGATGGTTCTGCAATTATTGATATGACTTTAACTTCTGCAGCTTGTCCATTAACTGACGTTATTGAGGATCAAACTAAAGCTGCATTAAACGGAATTGTTACTGAATTTAAAATCAATTGGGTATGGATGCCACCTTGGGGGCCAGACAAAATTACAGATGAAGGTCGTCAAATGCTCAGGGCATTGGGATTCAACCTTTAATCAATTAGTTAAGTAAGACTAGACTCAACATCAAATGAGTCAAATGCAAATCTGGGAAACCTATAGATCTCTTACTCGTGATGGCAGTGTCAAAAAACGAGGAATCAAAAACGGAACAATCAATAGGGTTTTAGGTTACGCAACCCCACTAAAAGTAGATATAACTCTTCTTATAGTTGTTGTAGTAATAGATGCATTTCTTGTAGTAACTCAACCCTTACTTTTTAAGCGAATTATTGATGAAGGAATATCAGCGGGAAATAAGAATGTAGTTATAACAACCTCCATATTGGTTGGAGTTTTAGCAATATTTTCTGCTGGTCTAACAATCATTGGCAGACTTTATAGTTCAAGAATTGGTGAAGGGTTAATTCTTACCCTACGCACACAAGTTTTCAATCACGTTCAATCTCAACCAATCGCATTTTTCACTAGAACTCAAACAGGTTCATTAATTTCACGAGTCAACGGTGACGTAATTGGAGCACAGCAAGCATTCACATCCACACTAAGTGGAATCATTTCCAATGGAATTAGCTTGGTAATAGTTTTAAGCACAATGCTGATTTTGTCTTGGCAGATAACACTCACTTCATTAATACTTCTTCCAGTTTTCCTTATTCCTGCAAAAT
>JBJOOK010000094.1:0-2561 GCA_046051325.1 Actinomycetota bacterium
TCTTTTGGATCTGTTGAACCTTTAGGAAATGCGAAATCGGCTAGAAATCTTTTTCGAGAAGCTCCGATATAGATTGGTAAATCTAGCGAATGTAATTTGTTTATTTCTTTTAGTATTTGCCAATTATGTTCTGTATTTTTTGCAAAACCTAAACCTGGGTCTATCACTATTTTATTCCTGCTTAATCCTGCTTTTGTTGCTTTTTCAATTTGTATCTTTAATTCATTTATAACTTCTTCAACAGCATGTTGGTAAGTTGCCAATTCGTCCATAACAGTGGAATGTCCTCGCCAATGCATTAAAACATAAGGCACATCTAAGCCAGCTACAGTTTTGTGCATGTTTTCATCGGCTAATCCACCACTTACATCATTAACAATTTGTGCACCAGCTTTTACTGCTAGTTCTGCTGTTTGACTTCTCATCGTGTCAATGCTTGTGATAATTCCTAAATTAGTTAATTCTTCAATTACTGGAATCACTCTTTTTTGTTCTTCAATATTTTCAATTCGAGAAGCACCTGGCTTTGTTGATTCACCACCTACGTCAATTAGATCGGCGCCTTGCGCGATTAATTGTTTTGCATGGTTTATGGCTGTTGTTGTATCAGTAAATAGTCCACCATCAGAAAAAGAATCTGGTGTTACATTTAAAACACCAACGACTAAACATCTTTTCTTATTAGCCAAATCTTTCGAAAGACCTGCAGGTTGGCGGCGTGAGCCTTGCATCATGAGTTATGAGAAATAAGTGTTAAAGCTTCATGTCTTAAGGCAGGATCTTGTAGATTTCCCCGCACCACAGATGTTGTTGTTTTGGAACCAGGTTTGCTAACTCCACGCATACTCATACAAAAATGTTCACATTCAATTACCACAATTACTCCTTGTGGTTTAAGAATTCGCATTAAAGCATCTGCTACTTGAGAAGTTAGTCTTTCTTGCACTTGTGGCCTCTTGGCATAAACATCAATTAAGCGAGCCAATTTAGATAAACCAGTTATTTGACCGTTGTTATTAGGGATATAGCCCACACTTGCTTTACCCACAAATGGCAATAAATGATGCTCACAAACTGAGAAAATATCTATGTTTTTTACGATTACTAATTCGTTGTGGTTTAAATCAAAAGTTGTTGCTAAAACTTCTTCAGGTCTTTGATAAAGACCTGAAAACATTTCTTTATAAGCCCTTGCCACTCGAGCAGGAGTGTCTTGCAAACCATCTCGATCTGGATCTTCGCCAATAGCAATAATAATTTCTCTTATGGCGTTTTCTATTTTTTGTTGATCAAAGCCTTGTCGTTGCGCTGGATCTATATCGGCAAGGGGATCAGCGGTTGGGCTGATGCGAGTTTTTTCATTCATGATGAAAGATTTTTACTTTTTAGGTTTTTTAACTTCATTGGCAACTGCTTCACCAGATTTAACTGAATCTGTTGGGTGTTCCAAAGATGCTTTAGTGTCTTCTGGTTTAACAAGGCGAACAGGTGCTTTTACAGGACCTTTTTTGGAGGGTTTGCGTTTATTAGAGCCAGTCCACGCAGGTCTATTGGCGCGACGTTTTAGTTTCTTAAAGATTTCTGCTACTTCTTCTTTATCCAGAGTTTCTTTTTCAAGTAATTCCACAACTAATTTATCTAGAATTGCTCTGTTTAAATCAAGAAGTGCATAAGCTTCGTGATGAGCATTATCAATAAGTTTTCTAACTTCTTCATCAATTGCTGCTGCCACATCTTCTGAGTAATCTCGTTGATGATTTAAATCTCTACCTAAGAAAACATCTCTGCCTTCAGTGCCGTATTTAATTGCACCTAATCTTTCAGTCATTCCATATTGAGTAACCATGGCTTTTGCAACACTAGTTGCTTTTTCAATGTCATTTGATGCACCAGTTGTTGGATCGTGAAACACCATTTCTTCAGCAGCACGTCCACCCAACATGTAAGCAAGTTGATCAAGCATTTGATTTCTAGTTGTTGAGTAAGTGTCTTGTTCTGGTAAAACCATGGTGTAACCAAGAGCTCTTCCTCTTGGCAAAATTGTAATTTTATGAACTGGATCAGTATTTGGAAGTGCTGCAGCAACTAAAGCGTGCCCGCCTTCGTGATAAGCAGTAATTAATCTTTCTTTGTCATTCATTAATCTGGTTCGTTTTTGTGGACCAGCAATAACTCGATCAATTGCTTCATCAACAATTAATGCGTCAATAAATTTCTTGCCTGTACGTGCAGTTAATAATGCTGCTTCGTTAAGAACGTTTGCTAAATCTGCACCGGTAAAACCTGGAGTTCTTTTAGCAAAGTCATGTAGATTTACATCATCTGCAATTGGTTTACCTTTAGCGTGAACTTGTAAAATCTTTTCGCGTCCTTTTAAGTCTGGTCTTTCAACTGCAATTTGTCGATCAAATCTTCCTGGACGAAGTAATGCTGGATCTAATACATCTGGTCTGTTTGTTGCAGCAATCAAAATAACTCCGACGTTTACATCAAAGCCATCCATCTCAACTAATAATTGATTTAAAGTTTGTTCACGTTCATCGTGACCGCCACCTAAACCT
>JBJOOK010000095.1:0-2548 GCA_046051325.1 Actinomycetota bacterium
GATAATTCGGTCATGTCCCAAGAGCGAAATTTTGCTCTGAAAGCATCATCACCTGTGGTTAGGCGTTGAAACTTTCTGATTGGATGTTTTGCCATTTATTTGCTCTCCTTATTCATCATGTCGATAAAAAGTTTACCGACTGCCTTACCAAACTCAGCATCGTTAACGTGCATATCGAAGCTTGTTACCTCAATGTCATCTTTCAAGTTGTTTTGCATCTGATCCATGAATCTTTTATCTGCTGCTGGATCAAAGAAAACACCACCTGGCTTATTTGGAATTGATAGTCCTTGACCAGGTATTGCTACTTTCACTGCACTCTTTGATTCATTCAAAGAATCAGCAAACTTTTTACCTAACTTTTCCATTTCATCGCCATTTAGTCTTACTAACCAATATTCAGGATTGTGGTTATAAAGTGGGCGATCTTTTAAATTTTCTGGAACTGTATTGGCATGAAAAACCACAAAGTCAACGCATCCTGGAACTACCACTTGAGGTAAACCCAATCGTCCAGCAACTTTTAATCTGTTTTCGTTTGCCACATGAATTCCACCAACTAAATTTGCTGCCATTTCATTAGGTGTGAAATCAATAATTCCTACAAACTGTCCAGCTTCTGCTAATTCTTCCATCGCAGGTCCACCAACTCCATTAGCGTGAAAGACCACTAATTCATATCCTGCTTCTTTCATCAAAGGTTGCATCGCAGTAATTGCGGTGTTGGTGTTACCAAGCATTGTCACAGCAACAGCTTTTGTTCCTGGCTTTGGTTTTGTTAATTGATGACCCTTTTGAATCATTCCAAAAACAGCAGCAGCAGCGTTATCAAAAATAGTTTTAGAAATATCGTTTAAGCCCAAGATGTCAACAATGGAATGCATTGTCATCATGTCTGTTGTTCCAACTAATGGAGCAAATTCATGTTTGCCTGATGCAATAGGAGAGATAACAATTTTTGGTGCCCCAATTGGTAAAGCCATTAATGCAGCAGCTGTCATTACGCCACCTTCTGCACCACCTAATCCAATTGCGCCAATTACTTCTTTGTTAGCAACCATTTCGGTAACTTTTTTAACAACAAATTCGCGCATTAATTCAACAGCAGCTCCGCGAGAGCCTGCGTTTTGTACTTTCTCAATTGTGGTGCCACCGTATTGGGCAAGTTGTGCTTTAGAAAAATCTGGAGTGATACCGACTGGTTCACCCAATATTCCTACATCAATCACGTAAGGGTTTAGTCCAAACTCTTTTAATTTGTCTCTTACATAAGCAACTTCGGGTCCTTTGGTGTCAAGGGTTCCTATTACTAGGACTAACTCTTTCACCAAGGACTCCCGAAGTTGTTAATGTTTTTCTTATTTAGTTAATTAAATAAGAGGTAGTAATGTATCTGCGTTCTCTTTAACCAACCAGTCATAGAATTCTTCGGTAAGAATTGATGAACCGTGGTCAATGATGAACTTCAATTGATCTGGATCGATTCCTGGTGGATTCATATCCAAAGCATTTGGGAACTTATTAACTGGAGTTCTATCAACTGGAGCTACGAACTCTGCAGTTAACGCACCGTCATAACCAATTTCTTTCAATGTGGCTACAACTTTCTTCCAGTCATAATCACCGTGTCCTGCTGGCATACGGTTGTTATCTGCAACGTGGAAGTCGTTTAGTTTCTTGCCAGCTAAACGAATTGCTGCGTATAGATCTTCTTCTTCGATGTTGATGTGGAATGCGTCTAGACAAACTCCACAATCTGGTCCAGTTGCTTCAGCTAATGCAAGTGCTTGTTCGCAACGGGTAATGAAATAAGTCTCGAATCGGTTTAATGGTTCGATTGCTAATTTCACACCAGCAGCTTGGGAATGAGCATAAATTTCTTTCATTCCTGCAACTGCCCAACTCCATTCTTCATCTGGAGTTGCATCTGGAGTAATTTTTCCTACGGTTGCAGGAACGATGGTCATTTCTGTTCCATCAAGTTCTTTAACCATAGTGATGCAATCTTTTACATACTTAACACTCATTGCTCTTTTCTTTTCATCTTTAGCAACAAGATTTCTTTCACCTAACATCAGAGTTACAGAACCCCAACACTTTAGGTTGTATTTCTTTAATAAATCGCGAGTATCGGCAGATGGATATTTCTCTGGCTCTCCACTGATTTCAATACTCTTGTAACCGTATTTAGCTAGTCGGGCGATGGTTGTTTCCAACGGCTCGGCACGCATCCAGTTATGCATAGATAAATGCATTGCTTTTCCCTTCTAGTAACTAAGTTCTTAGTTACTAAACCTTGTTTGTTTTCTTACGCAGAACCCGGAGGACCAAACCCAAGTTTTCCTGGGTTCATGATGCCATTTGGATCCCACGCTTTTTTAAGGCCCAACATGAATTCCCATGATGAGCCGTGTTGTGTCTTCATAAAACGACCGAGTTTCAAACCAACACCGTGGTGTTCGTTTAAGGTTCCACCGTTTTTCAAAGACGCATCAATTGCTGCGTTCCACAAATCGTCGTGCAATTTCATTGCTTCGTCAATATCTGT
>JBJOOK010000096.1:0-3034 GCA_046051325.1 Actinomycetota bacterium
CTGCATGAAGCCAGGCAATAACTCTTATATCAAGATTAAATCTTGCAGCTATTTCATCACCGGAATGAGGTCCTGATCCTGTTGTGATGGTGCCAAGAACTATAACTGCTAGACCAACTAAGGTCACGATTTTTACATAGTTATCGACAATTTTCGGTAATGTTTTAAGAGTTCTTTGATTATTAAAATAGTCGTAGATTTTGACTGATATTCCTACAAGAACTATCGAAAGCAGAAAATGGGCCATAACTGTTGCAGGATGCAGTCCAGTTAGCACGGTGATGCCGCCTAATACCGCCTGTAGCAATGTTCCAATCAAAGGTAAAAATGACCAAACAATAATGTTTCGTTTTTCGTTTAGTAACGAGAACACAAATAAAGCAATAGATATTGCAAGAACTAAGAAAGTTAAAGTTCTATTTCCAAATTCAATGTATTTATGAAAACCTTCAACTTGTCCTGCCACAGGAATCAGAGATCCAGGAGCACAATCTGGCCAAGTATCTTCTCTGAGTCTAGGTATCTCCCAGAGTTGCATACTGCAGGGAAATAGGCAACACTAGGGTTATGGAATTCAAAACAGTGGGTAGAGATCGCCTGGCTCGAGAATTGCTCAAATTGGGTCCCATTACCGCCAGTGATTTGGCAGATTCTCTAGGAATCAGTGCCGTTGCGGTGCGTAAACATCTTGATGACATGAGTGAAAAATCATTAGTTGAGTCTCATGAAATTGCACCGTTTGGTCCTTCCAAACCAAAAGGTAGAGGAAGACCTGCTCGAGTTTTTTCCTTAACTTCACAGGGTCGAGATTTTTTCGAAAACCAATATCAATCTTTAGCGCAAGACGCCGTAACTTACTTAGCAACAACCTTTGGTGACAATGCTGTTAAGGCTTTTGCATTAAGTAGAGCAAATGAAATGCTTGCCAAATATTCTGAAACCTTAAACAAAGCAAAAAACGTTGAAGAAAAAGTTGAAATCTTGTCAAACTTTTTAACTAAAGACGGTTTTGCCGCCACAGCTGATAAAGGATCAGGACCAACTCACACAATCCAACTGTGTCAACATAATTGTCCGATAGCACACGTTGCCGAACAACATCCAGAATTTTGCGAAGCCGAATTAGATGCATTCAGTGAATTACTGGGTGTGAACGTAACTCGACTTTCCACAATCGCAAATGGTGGAAACATTTGTACCTCATTAGTTAGCACTTTGCCAAAAACAGCAGTCTCATCCGCAAGCCAACACAAGGAGAAAAAATGACAATAGCTCGCCCAGAATTAGATGGAATAGGTACATATGAATTCGGTTGGCACGATAAGAATGACGCGGGCAAGAATGCTAAACGTGGCCTAACAGAAGATGTTGTGCGCGACATAAGTGCTAAGAAAAATGAACCAGCCTGGATGCTAGAGACAAGATTAAAAGCTCTTGCAATGTTTCAAAAGAAGCCATTGCCAAATTGGGGTGCTTACCTTGGAGATATTGATTTTGACAATATTAAATATTTTGTTCGTTCAACTGAAAAACAAGCAACCTCATGGGAAGAATTGCCAGATGAAATTAAGAACACTTATGACCGTCTAGGTATTCCAGAAGCTGAAAAGAAAAGATTAATTGCCGGTGTTGCAGCTCAATACGAAAGTGAAGTTGTTTATCACCAAATCAGAGAAGATCTTGAAAAAGAAGGCGTGCTATTTCTTGATACCGATACTGCTTTAAGAGAACATGAAGATGTTTTCAAAGAGTATTTCGGTTCAGTAATTCCTTCAGGTGATAATAAATTCTCAGCTCTTAACACTGCTGTTTGGTCTGGTGGATCATTTATCTATGTACCAAAAGGTGTGAAAATTGATATTCCGTTACAAGCATATTTCCGTATCAATACTGAAAACATGGGTCAATTCGAAAGAACTTTGATCATTGTTGATGAGGATGCATACGTTCATTATGTTGAAGGATGTACTGCACCTATTTATTCAAGTGATTCCCTACACAGTGCAGTTGTTGAAATTATCGTTAAGAAAAATGCTCGTTGTCGATACACAACAATTCAGAACTGGTCTAACAACGTTTATAACTTGGTAACAAAAAGAGCAGTTGCCCAACAAGGAGCAACTATGGAATGGATCGATGGCAACATCGGTTCAAAAGTAACCATGAAATATCCAGCTGTTTGGTTAGTGGGAGAACATGCCAAAGGTGAAACCATGTCTGTGGCATTTGCAGGAGAAGGTCAACACCAAGATGCAGGAGCCAAAATGGTTCACGCTGCACCGAACACTTCTTCAACAATTATTTCTAAATCAGTAGCGCGTGGCGGTGGCAGAACTTCTTACCGTGGATTAATCCAAGTTAATGAAGGTGCTTACAACGCTAAAACCACAGTTAAATGTGATGCATTGCTGATTGATGATATTTCTAGATCAGATACATATCCATACATTGATTGTCGTGAAGACGATGTGTCAATGGGGCATGAAGCAACAGTTTCTCGAATTAGTGAAGACCAACTGTTCTATTTGATGCAAAGAGGACTTAACGAAGATGAAGCAGCAGCGATGATTGTGCGCGGATTCGTAGAGCCAATTGCTCGAGAATTGCCAATGGAATATGCAATTGAATTGAATCGATTGATTGAATTGCAAATGGAAGGCGCAGTTGGATGAGTTCAGCCTTACAAGAAAACGAAATTTTATTTAAAAGTACTGACGCCAGACCAGATCGCATTGCATCAAGTAATCCTGATGATTTCTTGGTGCCAAATGGTCGTGAGGAAGAATGGCGTTACACACCGTTAAAACGTGTGGGAAATCTACAACACAATGACGCTAAAGCTGAACAAGACATTAATTACGAAATTGTCGCAGCCAGTGGAATTACCCACTCAATCCTTACTCGCGATGAAGTTAAGACCAAATTCTTAGCAACTGATCGCATTAGTTCAAGAACTCAATCTTTATGGAATAAAGCCTTAGTAATCGATATTCCACAAGAATTAGAAACAAAAGATTTAACCTGGATAAAAATT
>JBJOOK010000097.1:0-2527 GCA_046051325.1 Actinomycetota bacterium
TGAATAGAACCTTGTTAGCAGTAAGGCGTGGCAGAGAAAAAATAAGTGGTAATTCTTCCTTTAACGATTTAGGTTAATTCTATGAAGAAATTAGACGCACGAGATCCCTTAGTGCTTGATGTACATGAATTGCCTCGAAGAGCGGGTGAATCAAAGAAAATTGATATCACCATTAAATTACCTAACTCATTAACAAATGGTCCAGTAATAGTTCCTGCAGAAACCGAGATTGATTTAGATCTTTTACTAGAAGCAGTAGTTGATGGCGTATTGGTTACTGGGGAAGTTTATCTCGAAGCAGAAACTGAGTGCTCTCGTTGTTTAGATCCTGTTCAGTATGAGATTGATGCACAGGTTACAGATTTATATGTCTATGAAGATAAAGAAATTACCGATGACGACGAAGCAGATGAGATTAGAAGGATGCAAGGAGATTTGATAGATCTTGAGCCTGCCCTCATAGATGCGGTGGTGCTTGAACTACCAACCAGACCTCTTTGCAATGATGATTGCCTTGGACTTTGTGCCCAGTGCGGAATTCGTCTCGAAGAGGATCCTGAACATAAGCACGAAATAATAGATCCACGATGGTCGAAGCTATCGCAATTAAAGGAAGAGAAGTAGAGAAAAGTGCCAGTACCAAAACGAAAAATGTCGCGTTCTAATACACGCAATCGTCGCGCACAATGGAAAGCAACTGTTCCAACTTTAGTTACTTGTGATCGTTGTCGTTCAGAAAAACTTCCACACACTGCATGTCCAACATGTGGCACATACGCAAAACGTCAAGTTACAAATCCATAAATAAATTTGTAATATGCGCGAACTAGTAGCGCGCCTAGGCGTTGAACTATCGGAAGAAATATTAAAACAAGCGATTACGCATAGATCATTTTCTTATGAAAATGGTGGCATCCCCACAAATGAAAGACTTGAATTTTTAGGTGATTCCGTTTTAGGAATTGTTGTCACTGATGAACTTTATAGAAAAAATCCTGATGCTCAAGAGGGTCAATTAGCAAAGCTTCGTGCTGCTGTTGTTAACGCCAAAGCATTAGCTGATGTGGCAAGAACTTTAGGTTTGGGTGAATTTCTTTTACTTGGCAAAGGTGAAGAAGCAACCGGTGGTCGCGATAAGTCAAGTATTTTGGCTGATGCAGTTGAAGCATTACTCGGTGCAATTTATGTTGAGCATGGAATAGAAAAATCAAGTGAAGTAATTTTGCAACTTTTTGCACCAATTCTGGCTACAAGTGCAGAATTAGGAGCAGGTCTTGATTGGAAAACAAGTTTGGCAGAACTTGTTAATTCTAAATCTTTAGGTGCAATTGAATACGCGATTGAACAATCTGGTCCAGATCATGACAAGAGATTTACAGCACAGGTAAAAATTGGTGAAGATTTCTATGGCAATGGAGAAGGAAAAAGTAAAAAAGAAGCAGAACAGCATGCGGCTTCCTCTGCTTACACTGAGATAAATAATTTAAGACCTTAAATGCCAGAATTACCAGAAGTTGAAGTAGTTCGTAAAGGGTTAGCCAAGCACATTAAAAATAGAAAAATTGAAAAAGCCAAGGTAAGAAACAATAGAGCTTTAAGAAACTTTGAATTCAGCACTAAAACATTTGAGAAAACTGTTACCGGTTTTACAATCAACTCAGTTGAACGTCGAGGCAAATTCTTGTGGATGACTCTCAAGAACTCCTCACAAGCCATCAGTGCACATTTAGGCATGAGTGGGCAAATGCTGATGGTCAAACATGATGAAAAGCCATCAACTCATGCTCGGGTTACTTTTGACTTTGCTGACAACAAAAGAAGTTTGCACTTTATTGATCAACGAACCTTTGGATGGATCAATTTAGAAGAATTAGTGCAAGCTAAAGATAACCGCTTAGTTCCTCAATCGGTGCTACATATTTCTCCTGATTTATTTGAAGAAACATTTGATTTGGATAAAACAATTGCCAATATAAAGAGAAGAAAAACAGGAATCAAACAAGCACTTTTAAATCAAGAAATAGTTGCAGGTATTGGAAATATTTATGCTGATGAAGCTTTATGGTTAGCAAAAACTCATTGGGCAAATGTTTGTGAAGATTTAAATGAGAAAAAAATAAAGGAAATCTTGCTCAGTGCCAAAGAGGTGATGGCCAAAGCGCTAGAAAAAGGTGGAACTTCCTTTGATGATCTCTATATTGACGTCAATGGCGAAAGTGGTTACTTCGAAAACGAATTGAACGCATATGGTCGCGAAGGTGAAAGGTGTTACAGGTGTGATTTGGAAATGGTCCGAGAAGCCTTTTCTAACAACAGAAGTTCAACAATCTGTCCAAATTGCCAACCTCACATACGCCCTCATAGATAGAGTTAGAGGGTTAAGACAAACCCACTAAATCCGGAGGCAGATCTTGTATTTAAAGAGTCTGACTATTCGCGGATTTAAATCATTTGCTTCTGCTACAACACTTAATTTTGAACAAGGTATTACTGCAGTTGTTGGACCAAATGGTTCTGGTAAATCAAA
>JBJOOK010000098.1:0-2514 GCA_046051325.1 Actinomycetota bacterium
GTGAAAGGTCGCGTTGGAGGCAGAATTTTCAAAAGAGATTTCTGGGATAAGAACCATGAAGTTTGGTGTGATCGCGCAGAGAATGGTTATCCAGAAGTATTTGCTAAAGATCCCGACCGCGCCAAAATGTTACAAAAGTTTGCTAAAGAAAACTGTACAGAAGGAATGAGATTTCGTGCAGGAGATGCTGTAAACATTTCAATTGGACAAGGAGACACTGTTGTTTCTCCATTACAAATGGCAATGGCATATGCAGCAATTGCTAACGGTGGCACTGTTTATGAACCAAGAATTGTTAAAGCTGTGATGAATGCAGATGGTTCTGTTGCTGAAAAAATTGACCCTAAAGTAAAAAGTGTCTTGCCTATTTCTAGTGAAACTCTTAATTACCTTCAGAAATCTTTGAAGTCAACCACAGTTTCAGGAACTGGTGCTCCACCTTTTGTTGGCTTTCCTCTTTCAAGAATTCCAGTCGCAACTAAAACTGGAACTGGTGAAGTTTTAGGTAAACAATCAACTTCATGGTTTGCAAGCTATGCACCTGCAGACAATCCTCAATATGCCGTTGTGATGATGGTTGCCCAAGGCGGTACCGGATCTGGAACTTCTGCGCCAAGTGTGAGAAGAATTTATGAAGAACTTTTTGGAATTCGCGGTGGAGTAATCGATCCTGCTACAAGTATTTTAGAAGGTGGCTCACCTAGTTCAACTTTGCCAACAATTAGAACTGATGGTTTACCTGATTATCCAGAAATTGATGAATTACTAAATCCAACTGCATCTCCTTCCCCAACTGTTGCTACAAAAGCTGGTGCAAAACAATGACATATTGGAGTTCAGAAACACCTAAAGCGCCAAGTAGAAATAGATTTAACGATTCATTTTTTATTGGTTATGACTGGGTTTTAATCACTTGTGCATTATTGCTTTCAATTATTGGATCTGCACTTGTTTATTCGGCCTCAAAGCAAAGATTGTTCGATGCCGGAATCAACACAGATTTCTATTTACAGCGCCACATCTTTAACATAATTGTGGGAATAGTTCTTGCTTTAATTGTTTCAAGATTTTCATTTCGAACTGCACGGGCTTACGCCATTATTATTTATGGTGTCGCAGTTGTGGGTTTGATGTTGGTGCTTGTTCCCGGAATTGGTAAGTCACAAGGTGGAGCACAAGCATGGATTGCTTTGCCTGGAGGATTTACTTTTCAACCAAGTGAGTTCACCAAGGTTGCTTTGATTACATTGTTGGCAATGGTATTAACAGAACGTCGCGATTCAGAACTAGTTCCAGACGATAGAGATGTTTTGTTTGGTTTAGCTTTAGCTGGAATTCCTGCGTTATTGGTTTTACTTCAAAACGATTTTGGAACAGTAATGATTATTGGTGCAACTCTATTAAGTGTGATGGTTGTAGCTGGAGTAAAACTCAGATGGATTTATGGATCTATTAGTGCTGTGATCTTAGCTGGGTTTGTTGCTTCGCAATTGAATTTCATTAAGGATTACCAACTAAAAAGATTAGCCACATTCGTTGATCCCACCCTTGATCCCTTAGGAGCTGGATATAACACTTTGCAAGCAAGAATTGCCATTGGTTCTGGTGGTTTGTTTGGCCAGGGACTTCTTAGTGGTCCTCAAACCCAAGGAAAATATGTTCCAGCACAAAGAACAGATTTTATTTTCACTGTGGCAGGCGAAGAGTTGGGATTCTTTGGTTCAACGCTAATTATTTTTCTGATTGCCATGATTTTGTATCGCTTGACAAAAATTGCCATAAATTCACCCGATAGATTTGGTCGCTTGGCAGCAGCAGGTGTTGCTGGTTGGTTTGCTATTCAAACTTTTGAAAATATTGGAATGAATTTAGGAATTATGCCGGTAACTGGTGTGCCTTTGCCATTTGTTTCTTATGGAGGTTCCTCGATGTTTGTTTCCTGGATGGCTCTTGGGCTAGTTGTTGCAATTGGGCGAGAAATTGATGATCGGGTCACCCCTCTACTTCGCTAATTTCACTACAACCAAATCAAGCAATTTCGTGAGTAAATGACTCCAATTCACCCCAAAGCAGTTGTGCCATCAGGGCAGAGGATCAAATGCCGTGCCATAATTGAAGTACTGGTTAGTCACGGAGTCACTACAACCCGAGATAAAAAACCAAAACGACTTAGCCGAGCAGCGGTGCTCGGTAGAACTAAAAAAAGCTAGCTGTCCCAATTTGTGAGACAAAGCGGATTTCTTTGAAGTTCTAAAAACAAAACCTAAATGACTTTGAGGACGTGGATTTATTTTCACCCCTGATCGTTAAGCAAAACCAGCACTAACACCAAGTGCAGGTAAACAAAAGCGCTTTGGCGTTGTTTATTTGCACACACAAAAGATTTAGGAGTAAAGCCATTATGGCTGACGAAGAAACACCATCATTACGTAAGAGATTTCGCATTGCTGCATTTTCTGCAGCAGAAGAAGCACCAACACCTGCAGCTGATGTTCCAGTTGGAAAACCATCTGT
>JBJOOK010000099.1:0-2509 GCA_046051325.1 Actinomycetota bacterium
AGGTGTTGCAACACAAACTAATTCATCGCCATTTGTTAAATGTTTTGATTCACCTTCACTAAAACCAAACAAATGTATTTTCTTATAAGTTGCAGCAATATAACCTTGTCCATCAATCAACAGAGAAGAATTAAATAACGAGCCATTTATGTTTTCAACGAAAGATCCTGCATGAATCCAAACACCGTGAGTTGAGGCGATGTCGCAAATATCATCTGAGATTGGTCCAGGAAAAGTTGTGGCGAGAGAAACACTTTGTTCAATATTAAATGCACCACCATGCCAAAACTCGGGAAGAATAATTAAATCTGGCTTTTTACCATCTATTCCCTGTGCAGTTGCAGATAATTGATCAATTACTCGTTGATATCTATCACTTGGTGATTCTGAATCATCAGTTCTAATTTGTAGTAACGACACAAATGCGGTGCTCATTTAATGAAATCTAGCATCAATAGTGCGTAGGCTAAAAGGTGATGAGAAGCCGATTAGTTTTACCCCATTCCAGTGCTAGTGCTTTTTCAATTACCGCATCCCTAGGCATCATCTACATTGTGTGGGCTTCTACTTATGTAGGAATTGCTTTTATGGTTGAAGAAATTCCACCTCATACCGGTTCTGGTTTTAGATTTGTCACAGCAGGTTTACTTATTTCTTTGGTTATTCTTTTAACTAAAGGACCTAAAGCTTTATTTGTAAATAAAAAACAGATTAGAAATGCTATGTTTATTGGCTTTATTTTAATTGGTCTTGCCACACCTTTAATTGCAGTTGCAGCTCAATATATTGATAGCGGTTTAATCGCACTTTTAGTTGCGATGACACCTGTATTTGTAGCAATTTTGCGGTTTATCTTTGGTGACAAACCAAGTATTAAAACCATTCTTGGTGTCCTAATTGGAATCATTGGTGTAGCAGTATTGGTTAGACCGACTGCAGGTCAAAGTTGGTACACACTAATTCCAATTGCCTCAACAATTATTTGGGCTATTGGATCTTTTTGGGCGCAAAAAATTGAGTTACCAAAATCAGCTTTAACTACAGCTGCTTGGGAAACCATGTTTGGTGGACTTTGTGCAATTGCTGTGGGAGCACTAAGAGGTGAGAGCACTGCGCAATTCTTTGCTCCGCATGAAACTCAAACTTGGATTGCGTTTATTTATATTTCGGTAATGGGAGCAATCGCTTACAGCGCGTATGCATTCTTATTAGATAACGCTCCAATTTCCTTAGTTGCAACATATGCGTTTGTGAATCCCGTTGTCGCAGTTCTACTGGGCGCTTTTCTAAGAAGTGAAATAATTACCGCAACTATTTTATTTGGTGGAAGCATTGTGGTATTTGGAATTGCTTTGGTTGTACTGGGAGAAAAAAGAGAAAAGCTAGTTAATCCCGAAACTTAAGGGCTACTTCAATTAATCGATCGTTCGCTGTTTTTTCAGCAATAGTTATTCGCACTCCATCATTGGCAAACATGCGAACACTTAAACCAACTTCGTCACACTTCGTGGCAAAATCTGCTGCTTTTTCTTTTATATCAAGCCAAATAAAGTTGCCATCTGCTGTAGGTATTTTCCAGCCTTGTTTGGTTAATTCATTAACAACTCTGGCTCTTTCTTCTACCAAAGTATTAATTCTTGCCATTAATTCTTCCTCATGATCCATCGCAGCAAGTCCTGCTTCTTCAGCCAAATTAGTTACTCCGAAAGTTAAAGCTACTTTGTTTAAAGTTTCAATAACGTGAGGTTGGGCAATACAAAAACCAACTCGCAATCCTGCCATTCCATAAGCTTTAGAAAAAGTTCTTAAGATTGCAACATTCTTCTTTCCCCAAGCATCGCGCATTCCTTCAACAGCTAATTCATCTCTAACAAATTCTGTGTAGGCCTCATCTAAAACAACTAAAACAGTTTCTGGAATTTGATTTATAAACTTTAAAAATGCTTCTTTCTTTATTGCAGGACCTGTTGGATTATTTGGACTGCATAACAGAATGCAACTTGTTTTACTTGTAACAGCTTTTGCCATTGCGTCTAAATCGTGTTCGAAAGTATTTGTTAATGGAATCATTACTGGTGTTGCACCAGCTACTTTGGTAATAATTGGGTAAGCCTCAAATGATCGCCAGGCAAAAATTACTTCGTTTCCAACAGTTGATGATGCTTGAATCAATTGAGTTAAGACAGCAACTGAACCAGTTCCTACTTGAATATTTTCAATTCCAACTTTGTATTTATTAGCTAATTTTGTTCTTAAACGAATTGAAGCAGGATCGGGATAGCGTTGCACACTTTGAGCAGCTTTGGTAATTGCTTCAACAATTGCTGGAATTGGTGCATAAGGATTTTCGTTTGCCGAAACTTTAAATGTTTCCACTCCAGGTTTTGCTTTTGGAGTAGCGCCAGCTTTGTATGCCGGCATGCTGGCTAAGTCATCGCGCAGGTGTGGCGTAGTCATGAGTAAAGATTAGGCGTTAGACCTTGCACTACTCTCAAGTGAGTAAATAGAG
>JBJOOK010000100.1:0-2929 GCA_046051325.1 Actinomycetota bacterium
CATCATTGTCATATGAAAAACGCACGTCTATTACTGGTCGAAGATGACCCATTTACCCGTGCAACCTTGGGAGATGCATTAGCTCTTCACGGTTTCGACATTCGAGCAAGAGTTGGAACTGCTTTTGGTGCCATCGAGGCCCAACGAATACATAATCCACAAGTTGCGTTGTTGGATTTAGATCTTGGTGTTGGTGCATCTGGAATCGATGTTGCGATTGCGCTGCGTGAAAAAAATCCCCTCATTGGCATTGTCTTTCTTACAACTTATAAGGATCCACGATTAATTAACTCAAACATTCCGAGTCTGCCTAAGGGTGCGATTTTTCTAAACAAGCTTGAAATGAATTCGACAGCAAACATTGCCATCCAGATTTCATTAGCGATAGTCAAACCTCTGGTAAAAAGAGTTTTGCCCTGGGTGCGCAGCGGGCCGCTCAGTTCTTTGTCCTACCTTCAAATTGAAATCCTTAAGGACATTGCTGCTGGCTTAAGTACTTCAGAGATCGCCCGCACTCACGGAGTTTCCGAACAAGCAATTGATAAGTCAATTAATAGAATTTCGAAAAATCTGGGAATCCCTAAGTCTGCAGACTCTAATTTACGAGTGCAGATAGTTCGTGCTTATTTTGAAAATAAGGGTCAAGGCATTTAGTTGAAGAGAACACCTTGGCTTTCGTGGCGGCTGTATTTCTTAACAATTCCAATCGATGTAATTGTTCTACTTTTATCTAGCGATCATGCAAGTACTGGTTCCTATGATTACTTTAATTGGGCGGTTCTTTCACTCTTGGCACATGCCTCAATCGCACCAGCTACTGCAATCGCTCTTTTTTTCACCACGAAATTCAATAACTGGAAATCTGAATTAGTTGCGCTGGTCATACTCGGAGCAGTACGTGGCATAGCAATGAATGTTGGATTTGGAATTCTAGATTTAGACCCAAAAGTTTCTTTTGTGTACAAGATCTTTAACTCAGCGATATCTCTGCCGTTGTGGTTTATTGGTATTGCAGTTTTCGTAGAATCGCGGCGTCAATTTCAACGAGAATTTGAAGCTATTTTCCTACGCTCCGTGCGCAAAGAGCAAACATCATTGGGTGAGCAGAACATTGATTCAGCTAAGGATCGTGATGGCAAACTAATTATGCATCTTCAATCTGTCTCATCGGCTTTGGCAAACGAAATCGAGCAGGATCTAAATCTTGCAGAATCGCAATTTGATTATAAGAAGCAAACCAGCAAGATTCAGCATTTAATCAACAAGGAGTTACGTCCAGTTAGTGCCGAATTATGGAATGCTTCAGCCTTATCGGCACCCAAACTTTCAATGACGACGTTGATAAGAATTTCTCTGTTGGACCAAAGATTAAAGGTTATTTCGGCCTCATTATTCTTTACTCCATATATTTTCATCGGACTCAATGGGTCTCAAGGATGGGAATTTGCAGTTATTGAAACACTGCTTGCGATTAGCCTAAACATTTTAATTTTCTTAATTATCGAATTGTTTTTCAAGAACGGGCTTTTAAGTCGTAAGTCAACAAATATTCTTATAATGGGTTCTAGCTTTGTAGTGCCCTTAATTACAATTCTTTACATTCTGCCAAGTAATTTATTCTGGACAGAAAGCGATGCAACTAAATTTTTCTATCAGATATTCTTAAGCAGTTGCCATATCCTCATACTGTTAGGATTCAATCTTTACAAATTATTGGGTCAGCAGAGATCAGCTGTGCTAAAGAATTTCGAGCAAATAATTCGAGATAAAGAATTATCTTCTGTTTCAAGTGCTGATTTAAGTACTGTGAGAGATATTGATCTTGCACGATATCTTCATGGTGAGTTACAAGCCGGTTTAATTGCAACAAGTTTGATTCTGGAACGCGCTTCAAATACGGGTGATACAGATTTAGCTCGCCAAACCCTTAGAAGTGCGGTGGATCTACTTAGACAAGATCATGCTCGAGTTTCGCAATCTAGAATCGCTTCCCCACAATCAAGACTAGAAAAAATATCTGAAGGCTGGAAAGGAATCGCTGATGTAAAAATAAGCATGGATTGGATTGGTACTTTAGAAACTTCTCTACTAAATGATGTGATTGCATTAATTGATGAAGGTGTTTCAAATGCAATTCGTCATGCGAAAGCAACCAAGATTTCAGTCAGCGGTTACCGTGTGGGCATAGATTTGAATATAGAAATCCTTTCTGACGGTTTAGGGATGTCTGTAAAAACTCCTGGGTTGGGAACGAAGTTGTTTAATGAGTTAACAAGTTCATGGAAGTATGTGAATCAAGGCAAATTAAATCTTTTGAAGTTTACCGTTCGCGATGCCCCAAGCGCCGGGTAACAAATAAACCGAAAGTGCCATTATTTTTCGGTGTGGCAGCACCAAATGCCTTCTCAATAAAGGCATGATTAAAACACATTGTTCGATCCAAAACTTTAAGGAATCTTTTAGTGGCCAGCAAAAAATCTAAACCTGTTGCTTTGCCGCTTAACCCTGAATATGCCTATTCAGTTATTTACTCTCGAGCATTACCTGATGCCAGAGACGGATTAAAACCTGTCCAAAGACGAATTCTGTACCAGATGAATGAAATGGGTTTAAGACCTGAACGAGGACATGTAAAAAGTGCACGAGTTGTTGGTGAAGTCATGGGTCGCTTACATCCCCACGGTGACGGTGCAATTTATGACGCACTTGTTCGTATGGCTCAACCGTTTTCATTACGTTTATCTTTAATCGATGGTCAAGGAAACTTTGGTTCTCTTGATGATGGACCTGCCGCTATGCGTTACACAGAATGCAAACTAGCTCCTGCTGCTCTTGGATTAACTGCATCAATTGATGAAGATGTTGTTGATTTCAAAACAAATTACGATGGTCGCGAAGTTGAACCTGAAGTATTACCCGCTGCATTTCC
>JBJOOK010000101.1:0-2504 GCA_046051325.1 Actinomycetota bacterium
AATGCCTTTGGTGCGGTAAGAAATTTAAATTGAGTACTTTCCCATTTTTCCAGTGTTTGATTATGTTCTGATTTTGCTTTTTGTCTGGCAAACTGACTTATTTGTGGAATCAAGTCCTGGTTGACAGTTGTAATCTCAAGGAAATTCGTAAGGTCACTTTTCTTAGAAGCAACTGATCGGCCAGCTAGAACTAATTCTGTTTGGGCAATGCTTGGTTTCTCAATTTCTAAGGCTCTTCCCTCTTTGGGACAACATGATTCATCACTGCAGAGATAAGAAGCCCATTTATGGTCGCATACCCAGAGAATGTCTCGGACGTGAAATTCTGAAGAGATCTCTGTCATAAGTAATTCAGAAATACTCTGTAAACCCTGTGGGTTTGTTTCAACATAAAATATTGCCACTAATCCATCAGCGCCTGAGCGTTTAAGTGTTTCTTTTAAATTGTTCATGAATGTAGCGTCAAGATCTTCCATCTTCTCTGGCAAATCTAAAGTCATGGAAACCACCACTTGGTCATGTTGGCCTTTGACTGCAACAATTACTAATGATTTTTCTGGATTAAATCCCAGAAGATATGGCACTGTGGCCAAGAGATTTGCTGGTCCATCAATTTGTATTTCTTTTTTGAGTTTTGTCATATTTGCATTTTGAAGCAAATTGAAGACTGAAATAAGTAAGAGAACTAAATATGGGAATAACTAAGCCCTGGGGATAAATATTCCCAGGGCTTAGTTGTTATTGGTTCGTGGAATTACTTCCTCAAAGGGAGGTATTAAGGCAGTAACTCCACAGACTTAATTAGTGCACTCCAATTACCACTTGGAGCAATCACTGTGACTCGGTCCCCTTTTTTATTTCCCAGAATTGCCTGGCCAAGAGGTGACTCGGCAGAAATTCTTTCATCGTCTAAATGAGCTTCAACAGGATGAACTAAACGAATCTTGAAAGTTTCCTTAGGGGTTTGAATTTTCACAACAGAACCCAAGCGAACCGTTTTGTCGTCCACTAGAAGATCTGGTTTGCCAGATTCTGAAATGATTGCTTCCAAAGAATTGGCTTCTTCAGTAAGTCTGGTGAATTCAGCAACATCTCTTTCATCGCGATCAGCTGCTGCGATTAATGGAGCAAGTGCAGTTAATTGAACGTTTCTGATTTGCTCTACTTGTTTTAGAAGTTCTGTACGGCCCAATTCAGTAATAATTACTGGGGCGCTTTCTTTTTTCTTACTAACAGTTTTCATACAGACTCCCGGTATATGCAAGTAAACAGGTTTGTTCACTTGTATTCCCGAGGTCTCTCCTGACCAAGTTAAATTCCACTTGGCGCTAAGCCGGAAGTATTGCTACTTCGTGTTGACGACTTTGCTTTTTAAGGGATACTCCCCTCGTGCATCTACAAATATAACCAACTTGAAAGCAATTGCAAGTCGAATTGTCTTAACGTTTCCTTAATTCTTGTGGGCAAAAGCCTTAAATCTTTACTTGACCCGACTCAACTGCCAGTAGATAAAGCTCAAAAGCCCTGCCAGGACTTGAGGAACATAGAAGAAACCCCTCCATAACAAAACTGCTGCCAAACTCAATTGGGCATCTGCTCCAAACAATTGCAACATAGAGACCATAATCACATCAGTTGTTCCTAATCCACCTGGAGTTAAAGGAATAGTTGTACCAATTCGACCAAAGCAAAATATGGCAAAAATTATTCCACCAGCAACGTCAATTCCAACTGCGTAGGCACTTGCCCAAAAGACTAAAAACATTCCTATTTGAACTAAAAAGTTTGTAAACGAGATTCTTTTCCAATAGTTTGCGACTAGGTCGTTTACTTGCAATCTGAAAGATTCAATAGGAATAGCAAGGTCCATATTTGGTTTTCTAAACAACTTTCGAATCGGATTGACAACTTTTGAAAGTAAACTGCCTACCCATATTGCACCTTGTGCAGACTTAAGGGCTGTATAGAACAATCCAGAGCTAATAATTAAGACAACCATTCCAATAATGGTGGATCTAATTAGCCCAGATGTAACTTCACCGGAAAAAGTTAGAGCCACTAAACCTAAAACAGGCATAAAAAATGAAATTAATCCATTCCACACACTGGCTATTCCGATGGTGGCACTTGAATCTTTGCCACTAACCCCAAATGAACGAAGCATGGCGTATTGGAACGTTAATCCGATAGTTCCTCCTGCGGGCACTGAATTACTAATCGCAAATGAAGCATTACGAACTTGAAATGCTTGCCAAAACTTTAGATTCTTAGTGGTGACCATATACGGATATTGAAAGATCCAGATGTTAAAAACTGCTGACAAAATCAACATCACTAATGATGTGCTTGATATTCCAATTAAGATATTCCAAATAGTTGGAATATCGGTATCTTTCAAAAGCCATGTGGCAACAAACCACAAAACAATCAAAGTTATAAGGACTGAAAAGATTGGTCCTGAATATTTCTTAAATCTATTCACTTATTGCAATCTGCTTTAAAAG
>JBJOOK010000102.1:0-2501 GCA_046051325.1 Actinomycetota bacterium
GTGAAACTGCTTGCCCAATTAACAGGTCAAGTTTCGGTAGTTCAGTATCCAACTCTTTCAAATTCAGTTGTGAAGCACATTGATTTAATTGCGGTAACAGAATCCAGAATAATGATCGTTTTAGTTGCGAATTCTGGTCGATTGGAACAGGCAACTGTTGAATTATCAAAGCCTTTGACTTTGGAATCACTAGATTCATTGAGAATCAAGTTAAAATCAACAATCACAGATAAAAAGTTTTCTGAAGTTGCTAATTTGACCTCTGCGTTTTCAAAAACAGCAAATCCGTCTGAAATTAAGGCAATCGAAGCAATTGTTGACAAAGTAAATTTCTTAACTAAAGAATCTGCAGATCAAAAAGTTATGGTTGGAGGTGCAGGTAATTTAGCAAGACTAGAGCCAGCATTCAGCAAAAATCTTCTTCCAGTGCTTGATGAAATTGAAGAAAATGTCGTGGTCTTAAAACTATTAGGTGAGATGGCAAGCACAGATGACATTTTTGTCAGAATTGGACATGAAAATAAAGCTTCTAATCTGCATTCAGCTTCAATTGTGGCAAGTGGTTATACCAGCGGAGATTCACTTTCAAAATTAGGAATTGTTGGACCAACACGTATGGATTACCCGGGAACAATGGCAGCAGTAGGTGCTGTTGCTCGATACCTGGGACGAATTTTGGGAAATAAATAATGGCTAATGATTTTTATGATGTATTAGGCGTTGATAGCGAAGCAAGTGGCGAAGAAATTAAGAAAGCTTATAGAAAACTTGCCCGCGAACTTCATCCTGATTTAAATCCAGATCCAGTAGCAGCTGAAAAATTTAAAGAAGTCACAACTGCATATGAAACATTAAGTGATGACCAAAAGCGCAGAATGTATGACTTAGGTTTTTCTGGCAATGGACCATCTGCAGGTGGATTTGGCTTTGGTGGCTTAGGAGATTTTGTTGACGCATTCTTTGGCTCCACTCAACAAAGAGGACCAAGATCTAGAACTAGACGCGGACAAGATGCATTAATTAGATTAGATATCGATTTATTAGAAGCATATTCAGGATTTAATAAAGATCTAACAGTCGAAACTGCAGTGGTGTGCAACGTTTGCAATGGTTCGTGTTGTGCTCCAGGTACTGCACCAAGTGTTTGTTCTATGTGTCGTGGCCGTGGAGATGTTCAAGCGGTTCAAAGATCTTTACTGGGACAAGTTGTTTCAAGTAGACCTTGTCCGCAATGTTCAGGATTTGGAACAGTATTGCCAAGCCCTTGCTCTGAATGTTCAGGAGAAGGAAGAGTTAGAACTCGTGCAACTTTAAATGCACAAATTCCAGCTGGAGTTGACACAGGAACAAGAGTTCAATTAGTTGGACGCGGCGAAGTTGGTCCTGGTGGTGGCGATCCAGGTGATTTGTATTTAGAGATAGTTGTGAAACAACATAAATCTTTACATCGTGTCGGTGATGATTTACAAAGCATAATCACCATTCCTATGAGTTCAGCATCTCTGGGCACAACATTTGAATTTAAAACATTAGATGCAACTGAACAAATAACTGTTAAACCAGGAACTCAATCTGGAACCGTGATTTCTCTTAGAGGTCGAGGTATGCCTCGCTTAAGAAGAGAGGGACGTGGGGATTTACACATTGAAATTATTGTTCAAACTCCAACTAGCCTAAACGATGAACAAAAAAGTTTGATGAAGAAACTATCTGAATTACGTGGAGAAGATTCCCTTGTTGTTGAACCTGAGAAATTAAGCGATTCTGGATTATTCAGTAAATTACGAGACGCTTTTACTCGCCCTTAATTATGGAACCAGCCTATTTTTTAGTTGAAACATCTGACTTAGATTCTCCCGTTTTTAACATCAAGGGAACAGAAGCTCATCATGCTTTAAGAGTCAGACGAGTAAGGGAAAAAGAAAAACTTGTCGTAACGGATGGATTCGGGTTAGTTGCAGATATTGAAGTTTTGGCTATTGGTCCTGGAGATCAAGTAACGGTAAAGGTTATTGGTAAAAAAACTAAAGCAAAGAAAAAACCCACGGAACTCCCGTGGGTTTTTTATGTTTATTGTGTGTTTGTTCGATTACAAAAGTACACGGTCAATTACATGGATAACACCATTGGTTGTGGTGATGTTTGCTTCGGTTACGTTTGAAGCAGGATTTGTAGAACCTGTTACTTTTACAGAAGCAGGATTGGTACCGATGGTTAGTGTTGTTCCTGATTGTAATGTAGCGGCAGTAGATGCGTTAATCAAATCACTTGCGAATACATTTGTACCGATGATGTGTGCTTTAACAATTGCAGTTACTGCATTTTGTGGAGCAAGATTGATAGACGCTGCGTCTGGGAATCCAGCTGCTGCGAAAGCTGCATCAGTCGGAGCAAACACAGTGTATTTTCCGTTGCTGCTTACTGCAGATGCTAAACCTGCACGTACTACTGCGGCAAGAAGAACATCAAAATTGTTGTCATTAGAAACCACGTCTGCGATA
>JBJOOK010000103.1:0-2783 GCA_046051325.1 Actinomycetota bacterium
GTTTAAAGCAAAACATAGATTTTCACCACTTTTATCAATACTAAAAGTTGTGATTCCAGAACCTGATTCCCTTAATCTTTCTCGACGAGCTTTTTCTTGAGCAGGTAAGAATTCTTCATCTTCAATCTTTAAATCTTGAGGATTTATTAGTAAAGATTCTTTGCCAGAAATTGCATCAAGGCAGAAAAGCGCAAGTCTTAAATCAGTTTTTGAAATTGATCTAACAAAAAAAACCAAATTGTTTGCAGGACTTAAAACAAAACTTCTAGCACGACCAGATGAAAATCTTCTGGTTTGTGCGAATTGTTTGGGAAAGTTAGGCCATCTGCTCACACATATATTCTGCTTGTCGCGTATTCTTTCAGTTATGTCGAGTCACCGTCTTTTATTAGTTCACGCTCATCCAGATGATGAAACCATTGGCACAGGAATCACAATGGCTAAATACATAAATGCTGGAGCAAAAGTAACTTTGGTGACCTGTACCAGTGGGGAAGAAGGAGAAGTTTTAGTTCCAGAACTTGCTCACCTTGCTAGTAACAAAGAAGACAAACTTGGTCCTCATCGTCAAATTGAATTAGCAAATGCCATGAAAGCTCTTGGAGTTACAGATCACAGATTTTTAGGTGGAGCAGGAAAATTTAGGGATTCAGGAATGATTGGCACACCACCAAATGAAAGAAAAGATTCTTTTTGGCAAACAGATTTACAAGTTTCAGCTGATGAATTAGTAAAAATTATTAGAGAAACAAAACCACAAGTTGTTATTACTTATGATGATTTTGGTGGTTATGGACATCCAGATCACATAAACGCTCATCGCATAACTCATTACGCAAGTGATTTGGCAAAGGTGTCTAGTTATAAACCAGAACTAGGACAAGCTTGGGAAATAAGCAAAATATATTGGACGTGTATTCCTAAATCACAAATTCAAAAAGGAATTGATGCATTAGCAAATTCAGGTTCTAAATTCTTTGGCGTTGATTCAATTGATGAAGTTCCCTTTGCTGTTGATGATAAATATGTCACCACCAGAATTGAAGGCTTTGATTTAGTTGATAAAAAATTAGCTGCATTGCGATGTCATGCAACCCAAGTTGAAGAAACAGGTCCGTTTTTTCAGATGGCACAAGTTGTTGGACCAGAAGCTTTAGGTGTGGAATATTTTCGAATTGCAAAAGGTGAAGTTGTAAAAAGTGGAGATTTTGAAACTGACATTTTTGCAGGACTCTAAGTGAAAACTAAAATCTCTAATCTTTTGGCTTCACTTTTGTTAGGAATTGCGGTTTCAATTGTTGGTGGATTCTTACAAGCCGCCACATCAAAGATTTTTATAACTATTCCTTGGGGAATTTTACTGTACTTATTTATATTCCTGTACTCGATTAGATACATAAGACTTTCTACCGACTCAAGAATATTTGTAGTTACCTATAGCTTTGGTTGGTTGAGTATCGCAATTCTTATGAGTACCAAGTTACTTGCAGGAGATTTAGTTTTAACTAATAATTTACTGGCAAAAATTTATTTATTAGGATCAGTAATCATTTTAGGGGCAATGTCATCATTGCCCCTAAAGAAATAATTAAATTCCGTCTTTAACTGATTGAGTTTTATCTGCTACTGCTTGAGTTTTTTGTTCGATATCTGTTGCAACGGCTAAAGCGTCATCTAATGCTTGACGCAATTGAGTTGAAGCAGATGCAAGAGAGCGGCGTACTTTCGCAGCTTCAGCAGCAACTTTTGTGGCAGAATCTCTTTGAATTTCAACGTTGTCGATAACACGTTTGCGTTCAGCTTGAGCCTCATCAACTAAGCGACGAGATTCAACTTGTGCTTCGTTTCTGGTTCTTGCTATTAATTCTTCAGCACGCTTTGATGCATCACTTGTAATTCTTAATTCTTCAGATTTTGCATTTTGAAGAATTGTGTTGGCCTCAGAAGTTGCTGTGGCAACAATTCTTTTTGATTCTTTGTCCGATGCTTCATATTCAGATTCTGCGCGAGTGCGAAGATCTTTAACGTATTTTTCAGCATCTGCTTTTAATCGTGAGTTTTCAGAGTTTGTTGCTTCAATTAATCTTGTATTTTCTTCCTTAGTTGCAGCTAATTGTGCAGCAGAAGTTTCTCTGATGCCTTGGGCAAGTTTTTCTGCTTCAACTAAAACTGATTGAGCTTTGGACTTAGCAGCTCTAATTAAAGTTGCAGCGTCTTCACCAGCAAGGGCAGTGATTTCTGCATCGTCTAGTTCGAAAACGTTTGGTCTTTTGGCAAGTACTTTGACTTGTTGTTCTAATTCATTAATTCTTCGGCTAGCACCAGATGAGGAAACGACGATGGATTCTTAGAAGGCTCATTGGAATCCTCAACCCACTCAGAAGCAGCATTGATTACTTCTTGTTCAACAGTTGATTCTTCAGATTTCTTATTAGTCATTTTGTCCGTTCCCCGTTAGCGCTTAGACATTTAGATTAGCGATAAACAAGGATTGGGACTAGAGCCTGCTCTGACTTTTACGCTCAATTAGCCTTTATCTAATATTGGACAGTCGTGGTTTTTAGTGGAACCCGACTTGATTAGGGGCTGAAACTCTTTTGAGCGACAAAGAAAAGACTCCGCCTGCTAAGAAAAATAAGTCTGCTGCACCTAAGCACAAGCTGAATTCAAAAACTAGATCAACAAAAGTAAGTCCTTTAGTTACCCAGGAACTAGATGAGTTAATTTCCAATCTCGAATTACTCAAACCGGTCAAAAAGGATTGGAAATATCGAATTGGTGAA
>JBJOOK010000104.1:0-3527 GCA_046051325.1 Actinomycetota bacterium
GTAATTAGAGATGGCGATGCAATTGGCGCACTTCTAACAAGACTTGGCGCACACACTGCTGTCATGGCTTGGGAAGAACGTCGCATGCGAAGAGAAGTTCGAGCAACTGCAAATCGTTTAGCAAATTTTGATGATGCAAATCTTCGACGCAGCGCTCAAGCAGCAGTAGCAGCAGGGGCCAGAGTTGCCCGAGCTATGGAAATTTTAGGAAACGAAATACCTGATCACTTAAAAGCTGCTGGAGATTTAAGAATTACTCACAAGCAAGCAAGTTTGGAAGAACTAGGTGCGCTGAGTGATCCTCCATTAACAAAGGATGCCATCGCTGGTCGCATCAGAAGACTTTTGGCAATGGCTGACAAGAGAGCAAATGAACTTGGCATTCCGACAACAGAAGCCTCTCTCACGCCAGAAATGCTTGAAGGATAGAATTACATCGGCAACGTCGCCGAAATTGCAGTAAGAAATATGTCCCCATATCTATTTTCTGGAGTTGATTACTAAGTGGCAATTCGTGTTGGTATTAATGGTTTTGGTCGCATCGGAAGAAATTACATTCGAGTATTACAAGATCGTGCTGGCAAGGCCCCAGAAGGCGCTTTGGCACAAATCATTAAAGGCAATGAGCAAATCGAGATTGTTGCTATTAACGACTTAACAGATGTTAAAACTTCTGCACATTTACTTAAATATGATTCAACTTTGGGAAGATTCCCAGGCAAAATCAACGTTGAAGGAAACTCAGTATTCGTTGATAACAAAGAAATTAAAATTACTTCTCACAGAGACCCAGCAGAAATTCCTTGGGGAGATTTCGGTGTTGATTTAGTTATAGAATCAACCGGAGTTTTCACAGATGCTGATAAAGCAAAAGCACATTTGAAATCAGGACCTAAAAAAGTTTTGATTTCAGCTCCTGCAAAAGGTGAAGACATCACTGTTGTACTAGGTGTTAACCACGACAAGATTGATCACGCTAAACACATAGTGATTAGTAATGCTTCTTGCACTACAAATTGTCTTGGACCTATGGCAAAAGTTATTCATGACACTTTTGGTATTGAAACTGGTTTGATGACCACAATTCATGCTTACACAAATGATCAATCAACTCTTGATATGCCGCACAAAGATTTGAGACGTTCCCGTGCTGCAGCAATCAACATGATTCCAACAACAACAGGTGCTGCCAAAGCTATTGGATTAGTTTTACCTGATCTAAAAGGCAAACTTGATGGTTACGCCATGAGAGTTCCAGTACCAGTTGGTTCTGCCACTGATTTAACAGTTCACTTGAAAAAATCAGCAACAGCAGCAGACATCAACGCAGCACTAAGAGCTGCAGCTGAAGGACCACTCAAAGGAATTCTTTCCTACAGCGAAGATCCATTAGTTTCAACAGATATCGTGCACGATTCACATTCATGCATTATTGACGGACAATTAACAACAGTGGCAGGAAATATTGCCAAAGTTGTTGGTTGGTATGACAACGAATGGGGATACTCAAGTCGACTAGTTGATCTAACTCAACTTGTTGGTTCAAATCTCTAAGTCATTGATGAAAACAATTGACGATATTGATGTAAATAATCAGCGCGTTTTATTACGCGCTGATCTAAATGCGCCGATGAAGCAAGATGCTAATGGCGTAATGCAAATTACCGATGATGGTCGATTAAAGGCCAGTGTTACAACAATTGATGATTTAAGAAAAAAGAACGCAAAGATTGTTGTCTTGGCACATTTGGGCAGACCAAAAGGTGAAAGAAAACCAGAATTATCCTTAAAGCCGATTGCTAAAAGATTAGGCGAATTGGTGGGAACATCAATTACGTTTATTGATGATTTAAATGGTGTCGATACTTTAACAATTGTTAATGCATTAAAACCTGGTGAAATTGCTATGGTGGAAAACATTCGATACGAAAAAGATGAAACCAGCAAAGATGCAACAGAGAGACAAAAATTAGCAAAAGTCTTGGCAACTTTAGGTGACGTGTTCGTAATCGATGGTTTTGGAGTAGTGCACCGTGAACAAGCTTCTGTGACTGATATTGCACGACTTTTGCCAAAAGCAGCTGGAAGATTAGTTCAAGCAGAACAAAAAGCCTTCGATAAAGTTTTAAACAATCCAGTAAGACCTTATGTTGTTGTGCTTGGTGGTTCAAAAGTAAGTGACAAATTAGGTGTTATTAATAATTTGATTAGCAAAGTTGACAAATTACTTATTGGTGGAGGAATGGCTTTTACTTTCCTTAAAGCTCAAGGCTTTGAAGTTGGAGATTCCCTGCTAGAAGTAGATCGAATTAGAAGTAGATCGAATCGACGAAGTAAAACAATTAATCAAAACCGCACAAGAGAAAAATGTTGAAATCGTCTTACCAGTTGATGTAGTGATTTCAAAAGAACTAGACGGATCAGCACCAGTTTCAGTTGTCGATGCCCACCAAATTCCAGTAGGACAAAAAGGTTTAGACATAGGTCCTAAAACTAGTGAACTTTTTGCAAAAAAAATCGCTGATGCAAAAACTGTTGTTTGGAATGGCCCAATGGGTGTGTTTGAAGTAAATGCATTCGCATCTGGCACAAAAACTGTTGCCCAAGCACTTGCAAATAGTGATGCATATAGCGTTGTCGGTGGTGGCGATTCAGCTGCTGCAATACGATTACTTGGTTTAGATGAATCAAAGTTCGATCACATAAGTACTGGTGGGGGAGCCTCACTAGAACTCTTAGAAGGAAAAGTTTTGCCCGGATTAGCAGTTTTGGAAGAGGTATAAATGACTAACGATCAAAGAAAACCAGTTATGGCTGGTAACTGGAAGATGAACATTAATCATCTGGAATCAATTGCCTACATGAACAAAATGGCGTTTTCTCTAATTGATGCAGATTATGCGCGAACAGAAGTTGTAATATTTCCACCCTTTACAGATATTCGCTCTGTACAAACAGTGGTTGATGCAGATCATTTAAGTATTACTTACGGCGCACAAGACATAAGTGCACATGATTCAGGTGCTTACACCGGTGAAATAAGTGGCTCTATGTTGAAAAAATTACACACCAAATATGCCTTAATTGGTCATAGTGAACGTCGTGCATATCACAATGAAACCGATGAAAGTGTAAATGCCAAAGTAAAAGCAGCAATAAAACATGACTTAATTCCAATGATTGCAGTTGGCGAAACTCTAGATATTAGACAAAGTGGTAATGCTGTAGAGCACACTTTGAATCAAGTCCAAGGTGCGCTAAAAGATGTGCGTTCAAATTATGTCTCAGAATTAGTAATTGCCTATGAACCAGTTTGGGCAATTGGAACTGGCGAAGTTGCCACACCACAAGATGCTCAAGATATGTCGATTGCGATAAGAGCAAAAGTTGCCAAACTTTATTCTCAGGATGTGGCAGATAAAGTTCGCATTCTTTATGGTGGTTCAGTAAAAGCTGGAAATATCAAAGCAATTATGGAACAACCAGATGTTGACGGTGCCCTAATTGGTGGAGCAGCTTTAGATCCA
>JBJOOK010000105.1:0-3598 GCA_046051325.1 Actinomycetota bacterium
TAGCTACCTTGAAGGAGGCAGTGATGGTTTATGCAGTTCCGGGAACACCTGGTGCAATAGTAAATCCAAAACCCCAATATGAAAATTTCATTGGCGGTAAATGGGTTAAACCTGTTAAGGGTCAGTACTTCGACAACGTTTCACCCACCAATGGTAAAAACTTCACAAAAATTCCTCGATCAACTAGTGAAGACATTGAATTAGCACTTGATGCAGCTCATGCTGCTAAAGATGCGTGGGGCAAAACCAGTGTGGCAGCAAGAGCAGTTATTTTAAATAAAATTGCTGATCGCATGGAACAAAATCTAGAAATGCTCGCTGTGGCAGAAACTTATGACAACGGTAAAGGTGTTAGAGAAACCTTAGCTGCTGACATGCCATTGGCGATTGATCATTTCAGATATTTCGCAGGTGCCATAAGAGCTCAAGAAGGCTCATTAGGTGAACTTGATGACGACACCGTTGCTTATCATTTTCATGAACCCCTTGGAGTAGTTGGACAAATTATTCCGTGGAATTTCCCAATTTTAATGGCGGTGTGGAAACTTGCACCAGCTTTAGCTGCAGGAAATTGCATTGTCTTAAAACCAGCTGAACAAACACCTTGGTCAATCTTGGTGTGGATGGAATTGATGGCAGATCTTTTGCCACCAGGGGTTTTAAACATTGTTAATGGTTTTGGTGTGGAAGCTGGAAAACCTCTTGCCTCTTCTAAACGTGTTGCCAAGATTGCTTTCACAGGAGAAACCACCACTGGAAGATTGATCATGCAATACGCCTCTGAAAACATCATTCCGGTGACTTTGGAATTAGGTGGCAAGAGTCCAAACGTATTCATGGCAGATATTGCCGACAAAGATGATGATTTCTTCGATAAGTGTATTGAAGGATTTGTCATGTTTGCTCTTAACCAAGGTGAAGTTTGTACTTGTCCTTCCCGTGCATTAATTCATGAATCTATTTATGACAAATTCATGGAAAGAGCTTTAGCGAGAACTAAAGCAATTGTGCAAGGAAACCCATTTGATACCAACACCATGATCGGTGCTCAAGCTTCAAATGATCAACTAGAAAAGATCATGAGCTATATGGATATTGGTGTTAAAGAAGGTGCCAAAATTCTTACCGGTGGAAAAAGAAAGATCGTTCCCGGTTTAGAAGATGGTTACTATGTGGAACCAACAATCTTCACAGGCAAGAACTCAATGAGAGTCTTCCAAGAAGAAATCTTTGGTCCAGTAGTTTCTGTTACCACCTTCAAAGATATTGATGAAGCAATTGCTATTGCCAATGACACACTTTATGGATTAGGTGCTGGCGTTTGGACAAGAAGCGTGCACGATTCTTATCGTCTAGGTAGAGCCATTAAAGCTGGTCGTGTGTGGACAAATTGTTACCACGCATATCCTGCTCACGCAGCATTTGGTGGTTACAAAGCATCAGGCATTGGTCGAGAAAACCACAAGATGATGCTTGATCATTACCAACAAACCAAGAATCTTCTAGTTTCATATGCACCAAAGAAACTAGGATTCTTCTAAAGAGAAATAAAGTAAGTATTTGAGAGTCGCCTCTTTAAGACGCGACTCTCAAATTCTTTAAACCTTGTTAGGATTGATTCATGAACAGAGTTGAAATAAGCCCTGAAGCTCTTTTGATGTTAAAAAAGATGCAAGGCATTCATGGGCCTTTAATGTTTCACCAATCTGGTGGTTGCTGTGATGGATCTTCTCCCATGTGTTATCCACTAAATGATTTTAAAGTTGGCCAAGCAGATGTTTTCTTAGGTTTTGTGGGAGACCAAGATTGCAGAGCTCCCTTTTATATGTCTGGTTCCCAATTTGAATATTGGAAACACACACATTTAACTGTGGATATTGTTCCTGGACGAGGTAGTGGTTTTTCTGTGGAAGCACCTGAGGGATTTAGATTTTTAATTAGATCAAGATTATATGAAGATAGCGAATGGGCTGTATTAGAAAAAGAACCAGTTTTAACTGGTCAAAATCATTGATTAGTTATATCTAGATCGTCTCTGCCCACATTAAAAGTATTAATTGGATTATCACTTGGATACCCAAGGGATAATCCAACTATTAGCTTGTAATCCTTAGGGATCTCTAAATGATTTCTAACAGGACTTGCCCAAGTGGCAAGGGCTCCTTGAGCACAAGTTCCTAAACCTTGGGAGTGAGCTGAAAGCATGATGGTTTGTAAGAAAATACCGGCATCTAGTACTGCATAAGACTTTAAGTCTTTGTGGACAAAGAGAAACATTGCCACAGGAGCTCCAAAGAATCTTGTTTCTTTTTATCTTTGTCTTCTCTTTTAATACCTAAGAAGTCATATAAGGCTTTGCCTGTTTTTACTCTTCTTTTTTGTAACAAGGGAGGGTATTTAAAGATGGTTCTAAAATCACCATCAGGCCAACCTCTTCTTGTTACAACAAGAGTGAGTTTTTGAAATAAATTACCGTTCATTAAAGGCCAAGCTTGATCAAAGAGTTTGAGGTAATCCTTTTTTATTAGTTCTAGTTCTTCACCCTTTGCTATTGCTAAGTAATAGGGATGGGTATTACTCCAGGAAGGAGACCACAGCGCGTCATCAAGGATTTGTTTTAAAACAGATTCAGGAACCATATCGCTCTTGAAATCACGAATACTGCGGCGTGATTTGTTTAAAGAGGAGAAGTCCATATATAGATATTAGTGGGGAGGTGGGGTTTGGGAATGGATATCGATACCTACACCCTAAAGAAGGATTTTATTGTGATAACAAATTACTAATAAAGTCATCCTTGAGTTCTTGAATCTTTAACTTTAATTCTGGTTCGGTACTCGGATGTAGAGCAGCACATGCTAATACATCACGAATGTCAAAATACATTTCACCAATCAATTCCATTTGGGATTGATAAATTTCTACGGCTGCTGAGACCAAAATATTCCTTTGTTCACTTGACAAGTCTTTCCATAAATTCGATTTATTTGACTTGATACGCCATTCTGCTGAATATGTAAATTCATGATCGACATCTTCATTTTCTTCATCTATATCTAAATATCTATAATAAAGATAGTCAAACGGTAACTCCTTTAATCCTAGAAAACCTACATCGTCATTTTCCATATCAAATTGATCACTACAAGCAAAGCCATCGGCCAGAACTATTCCAGCAAACTTTTCAATAAAATCTGCTACTGGCTGTTCCAGTATTTTGGAAGTATCGCCAAAAAAAATTAAAGGACCTTCTCCTTCCCCATTTTCTCCATCATGAATAAATCTAACTTCGATTTCATTTGCATCAATTAATGCTGGCCATAAAAGAATTCGCATACCCCAGTAAAAATCAGATAACACACGCCAATCATCGTTGTTAATTAAGTCTTTCCAATTTGAATTGACTAACTTTAAAGCATTAGGAGTCGATTTGCCATCATAGTAAATCCAGTCAAGGTCCAGACTCCAAAAATTTATCAAGAAATACTTTCTTGATTTGCTTAAAAAAGAGACGAGGTCCATATATAGATATTAGTGGGGGATGGGAGATTGAGGGGATGAAAACTTAATATCTAATTTGTAAATTCAGTTTAATTCT
>JBJOOK010000106.1:0-3171 GCA_046051325.1 Actinomycetota bacterium
GTTGCTCCCGAAACTTTTAGACCACCAATATGTACATGCATTGCAGTATTTATGTGGCAAGCAGGAGAAGGAATTTTGGCTCGAAGCGCGGTTGATTTTGCACTGGCTCAAGATCCTCAATTTCATTTGGCCAAGTTAATTAACAACGCTCTTGATAGCGGTATGCCTCCGTGGGAATTTCGTGATGCTTTCACCAAAATCTCAAACCCCTGGAGTTGAGAATTCAGGTTGGGTTTAGTAATGTTGAAGCCAGGTCAAGAGTTTCAGTATTAAGCCCCGGCTAGCTGAACGGCAACCCTCCACCGCGGTGGGGTGCTCCGGGTGTAGACCAGGTCGTTTGCGAAATTGCATTCGACAAGCGCGGGTCTTACGCAATCTTGAGTGGGACCCCGAAACAAAGGGGCACTAATTGCGTTATATCTATAGAAAAAACTAATTAATTAAATTGAGCTTGCGTATTTGCGTACGCATTTTTAATTAGTCAACTATAGAAATATTCGCACAAATTAGCGCAACCACCAACGACTATCAACGCGATAGGCGTAAGACCCACTAACTGAAAGAGGAACGAAGAAATGTCCAACAACTGGAGCTTTGAAACCCGACAAATACATGCCGGTCAATCACCAGATTCACAGACGAATGCACGTGCTTTACCGATTTATCAAACAACGGCATACACATTCCGCGATACCAAGCATGCTGCGGATTTGTTTGCTTTGGCAGAACCAGGAAACATCTACACCCGCATCATGAACCCAACACAAGGTGCAGTGGAAGAACGTGTTGCTTCATTAGAAGGTGGCGTGGCAGCCCTGTTACTGGCAAGTGGTCAAGCTGCAGAAACTTATGCAATCTTGAACTTGGCTGAAGCTGGAGATCACATTGTTTCTAGTCCAAATCTTTATGGTGGAACTTATAACCTGTTTCACTACACCTTGCCAAGATATGGAATAGAAGTAACTTTCGTTGACGATCCAGATAACTTGGATTCATGGAAAAAAGCAATTAGACCTAACACCAAAGCATTTTTTGGTGAGAGTATTGCAAATCCATCAAATGCAATTTTGGATATTGAAAACATTGCCAAGATTGCTCACGAGAATGGAATTCCATTAATCGTTGACAATACTGTTGCTACTCCGTTTCTACTTCGTCCAATTGAATTTGGGGCAGACATTGTGGTTCACTCTGCAACTAAATACATGGGTGGACATGGAACAACCGTTGCCGGAGTAATTGTTGATAGCGGAAAGTTTGACTGGAAGAAAAACGCAGCCAAGTTCCCGCAATACAACACACCAGATCCTTCTTATGGCGGTTTGGTTTATGCAGACGCTTTAGGAGAATTGGCTTACATTCTTCGAGCTCGTATCGTGCTGCTTCGCGATTTTGGTGCAGCAGTTTCTCCATTTAACGCTTTCCTAATTGCACAGGGATTAGAAACCCTTTCTCTGCGCATGGAACGCCATATTCAAAACGCAAAAGCAGTTGCTACTTGGCTAGAAAAAAGAAGCGAAGTTGAGAAAGTTAACTACGCGTCTCTTGATTCACATCCTCATAACAAATGGGCAAAGAAATACACACCAGCAGGTTCAGGTGCTGTTTTGTCATTTGAAATTAAAGGTGGCATTGAAGCTGGTAAAAAATTCGTGGAAGCGCTGGAATTACATTCCCATGTGGCAAACATTGGTGATGTAAGAAGCTTGGTAATTCATCCGGCTTCAACCACGCATTCACAATTGACTCCACAAGAGCAATTAGACGCTGGAGTTACACCTGGATTAATCAGATTGGCTGTTGGTATTGAAAATATCAACGACATTTTGGCTGACATTGAAATTGGTTTCAATGCAGCAAAAGGTGCATAACTAAAGATGGCAATTTCATACTCAGGTCCTCTTCCTGCCACGGGTGCGTGGCAGGAAGGAGATCATCCTGGGCAAAGAAAATTTATTGATGTTGGTCCTATTGAATTAGAACTTGGTGGCGCTCTGCCTGAGGTAAGAGTTAGTTATGAAACTTATGGAAAATTAAATTCAAATTCTTCAAATGCAATTTTTATTGAACATGCGTTAACTGGAGATTCTCACGTTGCAGGTCTTGACACCGAAGGTCATCTTTCTAGAGGTTGGTGGGATGGATTAATTGGTGAAGGTTTAGCAATTGATACCAAAGAGTGGTTTGTGGTTTGTGCAAATGTTTTAGGTGGATGTCAAGGAACAACTGGCCCTTCTTCAAAAGATCCAAATGGGAAAAGATGGGGATCAAGATTTCCTAACTGATCAATTAAATATTGACCGTTGGGCGTCTGTAATGGGTGGCTCAATGGGTGGCATGAGAGTTTTGGAATGGGCAGTTGAACATCCACAAAGAGTTGGTTCAGCATTTGTGATTGCTTCTGCTTACGAAGCTAAACCAGGCGATGGTCCACACGCAGGTTTAGGAATTGCCAGAAAATTTGCTCAGTTAACTTATCGTTCTGAAACCGAATTAGATGTTCGATTTGGACGAGATCATCAAGACGGAGAAGATCCTTATTCAGATGGTCGTTTTGCAATTGATTCTTATTTAGATCATCATGCAGAAAAACTTGCCCGAAGATTTGATGCTAATACTTATATTGCTTTAACAGATTCCATGTCGACATTTGATATTGGTAGAAATAGGGGCGGAGTTGGATCTGCCTTGGAAAGAATTACTGCTCCAATAATTGTTGCTGGAATTGATTCTGATCGCCTATATCCAATTAGACAACAAGCAGATTTGGTGAGTGCTCTTCCGCACGCAACAGAGTTGAATGTAATTTCATCTCCATTTGGACATGATGGATTCTTAATTGAAATAGATCAAGTTGCCCCAATTATTAAGAAAGCCCTAGACATAGCAGTTGCAAGCATAAAATAGGGACAGATTGGTCCCATTTAGGTTGTCTTAGATCTTTATCTAATCCAATATCTAAAAGATGTTTCGTAAAAGAATTCTGGTTAGCCTGTTTTGCTTGTTGGTATTTAACACTAAGGTGCGGTTTGTGAAGGTTGTGCTTGGTTAGTAACCAATGTTTGTTATGTGTTTGATCAAAACTATGTAATAACTTCTTGTACGACATATACAGAATGCACAACTGTTGAAAACACAACAGGGGAAAGAAGAAAGATCTGGAGAAAATTA
>JBJOOK010000107.1:0-3359 GCA_046051325.1 Actinomycetota bacterium
ATTTCTCCTGCCAAAACTACTGATCCAAGAGCAATTATTCCAGCTGAATTTCCAACCTCGTTTGCTAACTTCGTTGCTAACTTTATTGCTTCTTCTGAATTATCACTTACTTCTACTCGGTTAGCAAATTGAGAAATATCTCTTACTTTCTTTTCCAAATCTTTCGTGGATAAGGCACGGGCAGATTTTGTTTGAGTCAAAATAACAATTTGGGCAAAGCCTTTTAACTCTTCCAAGATTTGATCAATGTCTTTGTCTCCCATGAAAGCAAGAATCAAAATGAGATTGTCGAATTGAAATGATTCATTAATTCCTTGTTTGGTTGCTCTGATCCCAGCAGGATTATGAGCAGCGTCAATAACGATGGTTGGATTTCTTTTTAGAATTTGTAATCTTCCTGGAGAACTAAATTCGGCAAACGCTTCTTGCACTAAATCATGATCAATTTGTCTATCAATAAATGCTTCGACAGCTGTTAAGGCAACTGCTGCATTGGAAGCTTGATGCTTTCCAAATAGTGGTAGAAAAAGTTCAGAATGGGTTCCGTAAGGATTAGCAATAGTTAATTGCTGCCCACCAATTCCGACTGATCTTTCCAATACATCTAGCTCTATTCCTTCACGTATAATTGGAGAGTTGTTTTCAATAGCTTTTGCCAAAACAACTTTCGCTGCTTCTTTTGTTTGACTTGAGACAATAACTGGAATTTCACTTTTGATAATTCCTGCTTTTTCGTGAGCTATTTTTTCTATGGTGTTACCTAAATACTCTTGGTGATCTAAATCAATTGGAGTAATGACTGAAACCATGGGAGTTAATACATTTGTTGCATCCCAACTTCCACCCATTCCCACTTCTAAAGAAACTGCATCAACGGGAGTGTCAGCAAAAGAAACAAATGACATAGCAGTCAAAACTTCAAAAAAAGTTAAAGGAGAATCAGAGATTTGCTCATCTACTAAGCCAAGAAAAGGTTCAACGTGTTTGTAAATTTCTTCAAAGTTATTTGTACTTATGGGAGATCCATCAATTGATATTCTTTCGCGCGGATGATTCAAATGTGGACTTGTAAACAAACCAGTACGCAAATCTAAAGCCCTCAATAATCTTTCAACCATACGAGAAGTACTGGTTTTGCCATTGGTTCCCGCGATATGAATGACCTTCAGGCCATCTTGTGGATTTCCCAAATAGTCCAACAAAAGTTTGATTCGATCCAATGAAGGATTTATTTTGTTCTCGGGCCAGCGCGAAGCTAGCGCTGACATGACGTCTGAATTGACCATGATTTTTCGCGTACCAGAAAAACCAGCGCTTGATGGTGTTGAGGGCAAATGGGGAAATTCTTGGGTGCAGTACAAAACTTTCGCTTTCGACAAAACTGCTGCCAAGGAAAATGTCTATTCCATAGACACTCCTCCTCCAACAGTTAGTGGATCACTTCACGTAGGACACGTCTTTTCTTACACTCACACAGATTTAATAGCTCGATATCAAAGAATGACAGGTAAAAAAGTTTTCTACCCAATAGGTTGGGATGACAATGGATTACCAACCGAAAGACGAGTACAAAACTTTTTTGGAGTGCGCTGCGAACCGACTCTCCCCTTCGACGCCAATTTTGTTGCGCCAAATGAACCTAGTGAAAAACAAATTCCAATCTCAAGAAAGAATTTTGTGGAATTGTGTGAAAAGTTAACGCTAGAAGATGAAAAAGTCTTCGAATCATTATTCCAAACTTTGGGTTTATCAATTGATTGGAATTACACGTACCAAACAATTGATAAAAGAGCTAGAACAGTATCGCAGCGTGCATTTTTAAGAAACCTAAAAAGAGGTGAGGCTTACCAAGCAGAAGCTCCAACGCTTTGGGATGTCACATTCAGAACTGCTGTTGCTCAAGCAGAACTAGAAGATAGAGAAAGACCTGGAGCATTTCACAAAATTGGTTTTAAGAAACAAAATGGTGAAAACGTTTACATTGAAACAACTCGTCCAGAACTACTTCCATCATGTGTTGCACTTGTTGCCAATCCTGATGATGATCGCTACAAAGAATTATTTGGAAAAACTGTAACCACACCTCTTTTTGATGTAGAAGTTCCAGTTGTGGCACACCAATTAGCTGATCCTGAAAAAGGAAGCGGCATTGCCATGATTTGTACATTTGGTGATTTAACAGACGTTATTTGGTGGAGAGAATTTGATTTGCCAACCAGAGGCTTAATTGGTTGGGATGGTCGAATTGTTGCTGAAAACCCTGAATGGTTAACCACCGAAAGTGCAAAACAAACTTTTGAAAAAATAGTGGGAAAAACTTCACATACAGCACGTGAAGTTTTAGTTGCTGAATTAAAAGCAAGTGGTGATTTAGTTGGAGAACCAAAACCAATTACTCACGCTGTTAAATTCTTTGAAAAAGGTGACAAACCTTTAGAAATTGTTACTACTAGACAGTGGTACATCCGCAATGGTGGTAGAGACCAAGAATTAAGAACGAAATTACTAAAAAGAGGATCTGAACTAAATTGGCATCCTGAATATATGAAAGTTCGTTATGAAAATTGGGTTGAAGGATTAAATGGTGACTGGTTAATTTCTCGTCAAAGATTTTTTGGAGTTCCCCTTCCCCTTTGGTACAAATTAGATGCAGATGGAAATCCTGATTATGATCAAATAATTACTCCGGATGAAAATCAATTACCAATTGATCCGCAAAGCGAAGCTCCAGTCGGATTTGATGAATCACAAAGAAATAAACCAAATGGATTTATTGGTGATCCAGATGTTATGGATACCTGGGCAACATCTTCATTAACTCCACAAATTGCTGCTTCATGGGAATTAGATAACGATCTTTTCAATCGCGTATTTCCTATGGATTTGCGACCACAATCTCATGAAATTATTAGAACTTGGTTATTTTCAACAGTAGTAAGAAGTCATTTAGAAGAAAATTCATTGCCTTGGAAAAACGCAAGTATCTCCGGTTGGATTCTTGATCCAGATCGAAAGAAAATGAGTAAGTCAAAAGGAAATGTTGTAACTCCGATTGATTTATTAGAAGAGTACGGTTCTGATGCTGTTAGATATTGGGCTGCCATGGGAAGACCTGGCACAGATACCGCATTTGATACAGGGCAGATGAAAATTGGAAAAAGACTTGCTATCAAATTACTTAATGCCAGCAAGTTCAGTTTGAGTCTTAATGCCACATTAAATAGTGATGATGTCACGCAAGCCGTAGATCATGCATTGTTAAATAAATTGGCTCAAGTTGTCGAAACTGCCACATCATCTTTTGACAAATATGACTACACCAGAGCTTTAGAAGTAGCAGAAACTTTCTTCTGGGCATT
>JBJOOK010000108.1:0-3230 GCA_046051325.1 Actinomycetota bacterium
ACTCGAACCAAAGGATTAAATTTTTGTCTTTGTTCGCCTTCTTTTGGTTGACGAATTGAACCGGTGACTGCGTCACCTTTTCTTAATCCGAATTTACGAACCAATCCCATAGATACATAGACATCGTTTGGTCCTGGTAAATAACCAGAAGTTCTAACGAAGGCATAGTTTTCTAATAGATCAATAATTCCTGCTACTGGCAGTAATACATCGTCTTCTTTAATTTCAAAGTCATCGCGTTCTCTTCTTGAACCGCGTTCTCTAAATCGAGATCTTGAGCCGCTGTCACCATTTCTATCGTTTCGATCATTTCTGCCATTGCGATCATTTCGATCGTTACGACGATAACCGCCACGATCATCATTACCGCGATCGTTTCTGTTGTAGCTACCACGATCTTCACGGTTGTAAGTTCCGCGATCGTCGCTGTTTCTGTCATCGCGTTCTACGCGAGTGTCATTTTCTTCTCTAAATTCTTCAATTACATCATCTTCTGGGATATCAGAATTTGTGGTCATACTTTTATTTCCGCCATTTCCGCGTTGATCGATTGCTTCGACAAGTTCACTTTTTCTCATTGTTGCTGCGTCAGGAATTCCCAGCTCTGCAGCCATTTGCCGTAATTCAGGCAAAAGCTTGGACGAGGTGTCAGTCACCTTAAGGAGTTTTCCTTTCAATACTGCTTCACACAATCAATTGTTTAATTAGTTTCGTGTGAGAGATCCGGACCTGTTTTAGTTTGGTTTGAAAAGTTAGCGAATTGTTTTTTGAGAAATTTGCCATCTTTGGCCAATATTGGCCGGACAACTAAAAGAATAGCAGGTTTAGGGTCCAAGGTTCAAGCATGGGGGCAAACCCGCAGGGTGGGGCTTGGAAACAAAGCCTTATTGAACGCTTGCTCCGGCCTCAGCTATTTCTAATTGTTGAGCATCGAAGTCATCTGGAACTAGTGAAATAACTTCTTCAACGTTTTTACTATTAGTTAAGACACAAACACTTGGTCCAGAACCTGAAATGTAAGCAGCATGATTTTTCATTCTTAAACTTGTGACTAAAGCAGAAGCAGATTGCATGGAAGGTCTTCTGTATTCCTGGTGAATTCGATCAGCAGTTGCTTCAAACAAATAATCAGGATCATTCGAGCAACGTTGTAGGCAGCGTCGCGATGAGGAACATGAGAAGGTAGTAATGCTCTTGCTTGTTCGGTATCAACTTCAAATTTAGGAATCATTACTACAGGAATTATTGATTCATGAGTTTTTATTTTTACCGCTCTGGCTAATGATTGTTCATCAATCCAAGAAACTGTGAATCCACCGTAAAGACAAGCTGCCACATTGTCGGGATGTCCCTCAATAGAACTTGCTAATTCCAAAGCACCTTCGTCATCCATTCTGGTTCCTTGGGTTCCAGCTAAAGCTCTTGCTGCAACTACAGCTGCAGAAATTGCTGCAGCAGAAGAACCAAGACCACGTCCATGAGGAATGCGGTTAATGCAACGAAGATAAAGACCTTGCACTGGCGTTGAAAGATTTGCAAAAGTTTTTAACATTACTCGAGCAATTAAATGATTTTCATCTCTTGGTAAAGAATTTCTGCCTTCACCATCAACGTCTACTTGCACTCCTGGTTTGTCAGTAAAAGACGCTTCAATTTCATCAAACATAGATAAAGCCAAACCTGCAGAATCAAAACCTGAACCTAAATTGGCACTAGATGCTGGAACTACAACTCTTACTGCCCCTGAAACTTTTGACATTTATTTCAACCCCAAAGCTTCCGCTGCTGCATCTGCGTTAACAGATATTTTCACAGTTTCTTTTGCTCCTTCAAGTGCCCATTGTGGATCTTTTAATCCATTGCCAGTAACTGTAATAACAATTACTTTGCCACTAGGTAAATCATTGTTGGCTTTAGCTTGAATCAAACCAGCCACACCTGCTGCAGAAGAAGGTTCCACAAAAACACCTTCTTTTTCAGCTAATAAATGATATGCCTGCAAAATTTGTTCATCAGTTACTTTGCCAATTCGACCCTTTGATTCATCCCGTGCAGCGATTGCTTGTTTCCAAGACGCAGGATTTCCAATTCGAATAGCAGTAGCAATTGTTTCAGGTTTTAAAACTGGTGCACCATCAACAATTGGTGCAGCACCTGATGCTTGGTATCCCCACATTTGTGGCAGTTTTGTTGAAACAGCATCACTTTTATATTCAACATAACCTTTCCAATAAGCAGTTATATTTCCTGCATTTCCAACTGGTAACACGTGCAAATCTGGAGCATCGCCTAAACGATCCACGATTTCAAAGGAGGCAGTCTTTTGTCCTTCAATTCGATCTGGATTTACTGAGTTAACTAAGGCCACTGGATACTTATTTGCTAAATCTTGAGCAAGTACTAAACAGTCATCAAAGTTTCCATTGACCTGCAACACAGATGCACCATGCACGATTGCTTGCGCAAGTTTTCCCATGGCAATTTTTCCATCAGGAATTAACACCGCACTCTTCATTCCAGCCTTAACTGCGTAAGCAGTGGCAGAAGCAGAAGTATTTCCAGTTGAAGCACAAATTACAGCTTTTGCTCCAACTTCAGCAGCTTTAGAAATAGCAACAGTCATACCTCGATCTTTAAAAGATCCAGTTGGATTAGCACCTTCAACTTTTAAATAAACTTGGTTATTTAGCATTTCACTTAAGGTGCAGGCATAAACCAAAGGTGTGCCACCTTCACCCAAAGTAACAATTGGAGTTTTAGCGTTTATTGGTAATCGGCTTTTATATTCTTCGATTACTCCACGCCACAAATGTGCAGCCATTGGTTAATCTTCGCCTTCAACTCTCATGTAGTCAGAAATTTCCCTAACCGCATCAAGATTTCTTAAATCTTCCAAAGTTTTTGCTAGATCTTTTTCTAAAGCTTTATGAGTTCTAATTACTAATTGAGCATCATTTTCTAAACCGTCTTGACGAACAGTTTGAATAGAAACATTATTGTCAGCGATCTTTTGACTAATTTGTGCTAGAACACCAGGTTTGTCAGCAACTTGAAGAGAAATGTAATAACTTGTCATTGCTTCTGAAACTGGTTTAACTTTCAAATCTGCATAAATACTTTCACCAGGTCCACGTCTGCCACTCATTTTGTTTCGAGCAACAGCAACTAAATCTCCTAAGACAGCAGATGCAGTTGGAGCTCCACCTGCGCCTCGACCGTAAAACATTAAT
>JBJOOK010000109.1:0-3847 GCA_046051325.1 Actinomycetota bacterium
AGTAATTCTTGATTCTTTAATACTTGACCATTAACAAGTGAAGTTAGTGGTGCAGGTACTTGAATCGATCGTACTGTTGCACGAACTTGAGTTCCTGGGTACAGGCGATTAAGTCTAAGGATTCGAGAATCTGGTAATTCAAGAGGTGCAAATCTAATGACTTTTCCTTGTTGCACTATTTCACTAACGCCAACTTTTCTCGCTAATACTCTTAATTTGGCAATAGCCAGCAATATTTCTACAGGTGGACCAAATTTTCCAAATCGATCCATTAATTCTTCAGCAATATTTGCCACTTCTGATTCTTCTTTGACTTCAGCAAGTCTTCTATAAATTTGCATACGAAGTCTTTCTTCTTTGATGTAATCATGTGGAATATGAGCATCAAGAGATAATTCAATTTTGATTTCAGTATCAACTTTTGGTGATTCACCTTTTGCAACAGCTAGTGCTTCACCAACTAATCTGACGTATAAATCAAAACCAACTTCTGCAATATGACCTGATTGTTCGCCACCCAAAATATTTCCAGCACCACGAATTTCTAAATCTTTCAGTGCTACTGCCATTCCAGAACCAAGATCTGTGTGTTGAGCAATTGTGGCCAATCTGTCATAAGCATTTTCTGTTAAAGGTTTTTCTTCTGGATAAAAGAAATAGGCATAAGCTCTTTCTCTGGCTCTGCCAACTCTGCCTCTGATTTGATGAAGTTGAGACAAACCAAAATTATCTGCTCTATCAACAATTAAAGTATTGGCATTTGGAATATCTAAACCAGATTCAACAATCGTGGTTGAAACAAGAACATCATATTTTTGGGCCCAGAAATCAAGAATTACTTGTTCTAATTCATGCTCATTCATCTGACCATGTGCCACTGCAAATTTTGCTTCAGGAACAAGTTCTTGTAATTCATTAGTGACTCGATCAATACTTGCAACTCTGTTATGAACAAAGAAAACTTGTCCATCTCTTAATAGTTCTCTTCTAATTGCAGCAGCAACTTGACGTTTATCGTAAGGTCCCACAAAAGTTAAAATTGGCAAACGATCTTCAGGAGGAGTTTGAATTACTGACATTTCTCTAATTCCAGTTAAAGACATTTCTAAGGTTCTAGGAATTGGAGTTGCTGTCATTGTTAGAAAATCAACATTTGTTTTTAATGCTTTTAAGTGTTCTTTGTGTTCTACGCCAAATCTTTGTTCCTCATCAATTACGACAAGTCCTAAGTCTTTAAATCTCACATCAGAAGTTAGTAATCGATGTGTTCCTATAACCACATCAACAGTTCCCTCTGCAATTCCAGCTAATGATTCATTTATTTCTTTTGTGCTTTGAAATCTAGATAAAGGTTTTACATTTATTGGAAATGGTGAGTATCTTTCACTAAAGGTATTGAAATGTTGTTGTACTAAAAGAGTGGTAGGCACAAGAATTGCTACTTGTTTGCCATCTTGAGTTGCTTTGAAGGCTGCTCGAACAGCAATTTCTGTTTTGCCATAACCAACATCTCCTGCAATAACTCGATCCATGGGCACACTTTTTTCCATGTCTTTCTTAACTTCATTAATGCAAGAAAGTTGATCTGGAGTTTCTACATAAGCAAATGCGTCTTCGAGTTCTCGCTGCCAAGGAGTATCTGGAGAAAATGCAAAACCTTTAGATGCTTGTCTAGCGGCATAGAGTCTAATTAATTCAGCAGCGATTTGTTTAACAGCTTTTCTGGCTCTGCCTACAGCTTTTCTGGCTCTGCCTTTAGTTTTCTCCCAATCAATTCCACCTAATCTATTTAAAGATGGAATTTCTCCACCAATAAATTTGGTGATTTGATCTAATTGATCTGTTGGAACAAATAAGCGATCTGCAGGTTGACCTCTTTTAGAAGTGGCGTATTCAATTACTAAATATTCTCTGGTGGCATTGCCCACAGTTCTACTAGTCATTTCAATGTATTTACCCACACCATGTTGTTCGTGAACTATGTAGTCACCTGGAACAAGAGTTAAAACATCAATGCTGTTTTTTCGTTTAGTAGGAAGCTTTGATACATCTTTCATACTTGATCTCATGCCGACAATGTCGGTATCAGAAATTACTAATAGTTGTTGCTCAGGAAGAGAAAAACCGTGAGAAATATCAGAGATATAGATATTAACTAAATTATTTGCTAATTCATTCTCAGTTACTTTGGCTGCTAAATCAGCACCAGATAATTGTTCTAAATATCTTTGAGCAGAACCAGCACCAGCTGAAGCTATAACTACTTTCCATTTCAAACTTAACTTGTTTCGAAGCTCAGTAATTACTGCAGTAAAATCTCCTCGAAAACCATCTAGCACTCGTGCTTTCAAATCAACAACATCAAAGTTTTGTTCATCATCAACATGTCCTATAAAGGGACTTACTTGCCACCATTTGAGATCATTTTTTAATGCATTTTTTTCTACATCTACTAAATCTTTAAATCCACCAAGGGCAACTTCTTGTGGAATGTTTCCACCAAGTGATGCACTCATCCAGGCTGCGTTTAGAAATTCTTCCGAAGTTTTTAATACTTCTGCTGCTCTAGATTTAACTTTCTCAGCATCACTTACTAATACAACACTATTTTTGGGAAACAAGTCAGTAAACATTTGTAGTTTGCCAACTGGTTCAAATTCTTCATTTAGAAAAGGTTCATAACATGCAGGAGCCCATAAACCGTTGGGAGCAACTTCTAAACTTCTTTGATCTGCAACGGAGAAGTTTCTAATTTCTTCAACATCATCACCAAAGAATTCAATTCTTAAAGGATGTTCATGACCTGGCACAAATACATCTAGAATTCCACCGCGTACTGCAATGTGTCCGCGTCTTTCCACCATTTCAACTCGTTCATAACCAATTTCTACAAGTTTGGTAACAGCCTCTGTTAAATCAATTGAGTCGCCAACATTTAACGCAAGTGGTGCTAAATCTGCTAATGAGGCAAGAAGAGGTTGCATTAAAGATCTAATTGGTGCAACCACAACATCTAATTTTTGAGCATCTTTAAATTTATTGTCAGGATGCACAAGCCGTCTAATTACGCCAAGTCTTCTACCCACAATGTCTGAAGTGGGAGCAATTTTTTCATGAGGCAAAGTTTCCCAAGCAGGAAATTGCGCCACACTTAAATCTTTGTTCCATAGTTTTAATGCATGTTCTAAGTCTTCTGCTTCTCGGGCATTTGCGGTGACTGCTAATAAAACCCCATCAGAGTTATGTGAAATATGATTGGCAATGACTGGAAATAGTGAATTAGGGCTGGCTATTTTATAAACGGATTCACTTTTTATTGCTTGAGCAATTTTGAGCCAAGGCTCAACTTTTGTTATTTCTTTGAATACTGAATCTAAACTCATGAAACAGCCTGTAACACAACCTTGAGTAGTTCTGGTCTACAAATTATTACGTTTTCAACTCTTACATTTTCCTGGTTTAGCTTTAATGGATTTCCTAAAATGTCACAAACCACTAATCCTCCAGCAATAGCAATTCCAAGAGGTGCTGCCACATCCCACTCATAAAAACCAGTGGTGTGGACATAAACATCGGCATGACCTTCAAGTATTTGTACGACCTTTGCCCCAACAGATCCCACACTTTTTATTTCTACTCCACCAAATTTTTCATCAAAGGCAGCAGTTAATTGAGGCATTTGTAATGGTGGACGAGATCCAGAAACTAAAAGTCTAGGTACATCATTTGATTTATTAGCAACTTTTATAGAACTTGTGTCATAAACAGTTTCAAAAACTGGCATAGAAACTGCTGCTACAGAAATATTTGATGGCGCACTGCTATCTCTTTCCCAAAGGGCAATATG
>JBJOOK010000110.1:0-2676 GCA_046051325.1 Actinomycetota bacterium
AATTGGCACAAGTCCTTCAGCCAAGATCTTTTTGCCAATTTCAAATTGTTGGTCAACTATTTGTTGAATTCCTTTGCGATTAGCTAATTTAATAACTGAACGCATTTTGGTTCCAAATACTTTGTGACCGTTTGCTCTAGCTAGGCGATCATCAAGTTCTGGAATTGCTTTCATAACTTGAACGCCATTTTCTTCAGCAGCCAAACCGTTATCTATTTTTAAGAATGGAACAATCTTTTTATTTTCCCAAAGATATTCAGCAGTTCCTTTGCCATCAATGGTTCTTTCCATTGTCATATCAAAAAGGATTGCGCCTAATGTTCTTTCAGCATTTAATGATGGGCTCTTAATAATTCTGGTTCTCATTTGATGAACCAAATCAAACATTTCTTCTTCACCTGAATAGGCAGATTCTTCGATGCCATAAAGCTTCAAAGCTTTAGGTGTGCTTCCACCACTTTGATCTAGGGCTGCAATAAAACCTTTACCTGTTTTCATTTTTTCTAATTGCTCTGTATTCAAGGTCATCCTTTTCAAATGTGTGAAATGTTTATCAAGGTCATCCTTTTCAAATGTGTGAAATGTTTAACTGGCTAGGTTTCTAAGTATTCCATATCCAGGTGTAGGTAATTCCACGACTTAGCGATTAAGGTAATTCTTATGAGTATCAAGTCCGAATTGATTGAACAGATCAAACAAAAAGCCGTCGTTCACGGCAAAGTGATTCTTTCAAGTGGCAAAGAAGCCGATTACTACGTTGATTTAAGACGTGTGACGCTAGATGCTGTAGCTGCTCCATTGGTGGGACAAGCAATGTTGGAAGCAACCAAAGAATTTGATTATGAAGCAGTGGGTGGATTAACACTTGGTGCAGATCCTGTGGCAACAGCAATGATGCATGAAGCAAAGAAGCAAGGAAGAATTCTTAATTCTTTTGTGGTGCGAAAAGAAGGTAAAGCTCATGGTTTACAACGAAGAATTGAAGGACCAGATGTTAAAGGCAAAAGAGTTTTAGCTGTGGAAGACACCTCAACAACTGGAGGTTCAGTCTTAACTGCTGTTGAAGCATTAAATGAAGCCGGCGCAATTGTGGTTGGAGTAGCAGTTGTAGTTGATCGTGGTGCAGGTAAAAAAATTGAAGATGCGGGATTGAAATATGTTTCAGTTGTTTCATTACAAGAATTAGGTCTTTCATAAGCGTTCATTCTGCTTAATTTGGGTTGGGCAAAAGTTCTGAATTTACGGATGTAGCAGAATAAACACGTGAATCCTTTTGAAATACCTGAAAAACCAGTAACTGTATTTATTACAGATCCCTTTGAAAAAAATCCTCTAGATGAGTCACTATTTGATGTAGTCATTAGAACTTCCAGTGCAAAGTCAGCTAGAGAAGATATCGCTGGTGCTGTATTTAATATTTGTATGCAAGTTTCAAATACTTCACCAATTGTTTTAGTTGCTCAAGAAAGATCAGGAACATTATTGCCTGGAATTGGAAGTGGACTAAGAGCAAGTTACAGAAAACTTGCTGGATACATCTTTATTGACGGAACACTTCCTGCTCCTAACCAAGTTGCAACACCAAATTCACAATGGTTAGAACATTATTTTGATTCTGTGCCTTTAACCGAAGATTGGCCAAATGCTCCAGTTGTTTACATCCAAACAAAAGAAGACTCATCAATTTGGGCCGAACAAGTAAAGGTAAGAGGTTGGAAACTATTTACTGAAGAGGTTAAGACTGCTCTTGCAAAATCAGTTAGCGTTATTGCCGGCGAGACTGATAAGAATTAGAAAACTGTCGTACAACAAATCTAGGCAAATTTCTTAGCAATAAATATAACAATTTGTATTTGATATGCGGAATTACTACAGCTTTTCCTTTTAATACTGCCTTTATTGAATCTTTCACAACAAGGTTTGTAGAAATCCACATCCAATTAGGAATGCTGTCGGTGGGCATATTTGCTCGTTGGTGGAATTCAGTTCTAGTAAATCCTGGAGCAACAACAGTGACATTGATTCCTGAACCTTTGTAGTTTGTATTTAAAGATTCACTAAATGAAGTTAGCCAAACTTTTGCTGCAGAATAAGTACCACTAGTAGTCCAGGTAGCAACTGATCCCACATTGACGATAAAACCTTTGTGTTTGGTTCTCATTTGATTGATTGCCGCATGACATATCTCTAAAGGAGCTTTAACTAAAACGTTAAGTAAATTAACTTCTTCCACTAAATCTGTTGCGTGAAAAGGTTTATTTATGCCTAAGCCTGCGTTATTTACAACAAACTCAATATCTTCCTTATTTATTAATTCTCTTGTTAATTTGATACCTTCGTCTGTGCCAAGATCTGCTTTCAAAACTTCTGCTTTTACTTTATATTTACTAGTTAATGCTTGAGCAGTTTCATTTAATCTATTTATGTTCCTTGAAACTAAAATTAAGTCATAACCTTTTTGGGCTAATTGGTGGGCAAATTCCAATCCAATTCCAGATGTTGCTCCGGTCACTAACGCTTTGGCCATAAAAACACGTTAGCATTTTATATTCAGTTACACCGCTCTTGCTACTTGATAAGCATCAATTCCGATACTTTGTCCTGGATCAAGAATTGGAATTATTTCTATTTTGTGATTTCCGGTTCCAATTCCGATCCAGGACTTAGCTTTTGATT
>JBJOOK010000111.1:0-2640 GCA_046051325.1 Actinomycetota bacterium
ACATGGCATGAATGCTTCAACTTTCACAGCACGCGTTATTGCTTCAACGGGAGCAGATGTAGCTGCAGCAATTTCAGGTGCAATTGGTGCCATGAGTGGTCCACTTCATGGTGGAGCTCCAAGTCGTGTTTTACACATGATTGAAGATATTGAAAAAGGAATTGATCCAACTACTTATATAAAGAAGTTATTAGATTCTAAAGAAAGATTGATGGGTTTTGGTCATCGAGTTTACAGAGCACAAGATCCAAGAGCCAAGGTCTTAAGAAGAACCGCTAAAGAATTAAATGCTCCTCGTTATGAAATTGCTGAAGCTTTAGAAAAAGCTGCATTGAAAGAATTACATGAAAGACATCCTGAACGAGTATTAGAAACTAACGTTGAATTCTGGGCTGCCATTGTTTTGGATTATGCAGAGGTTCCAGCTCACATGTTTACTTCCATGTTTACTTGTGCACGTTTAGCTGGATGGTCAGCACACATTTTGGAACAAAAGAACACTGGAAAACTTGTAAGACCTTCGGCCAATTACATTGGTAAAGGTCCACGTGCAGCAGATACTGTTGCAGGTTTTTCAGATAAAATAACTCCTTCTTATTAAATATGGGCAAAGAAATTCCTCATTTAGTAATACCTGAAAATCTAAAACCCCACGATGCACGCTTTGGTTCTGGTCCTTCCAAAATAAGAGCAACGCAATTAGCTGCTTTAGTTGCATCAAATCCTGGTTATTTAGGAACATCTCACAGACAAAAAACTGTTAGAGATGTTGTTCAATCTTTAAGAGAAGGCTTAACTCAATTATTTAATTTACCCACTGGTTATGAAGTAGTAATTGGAAATGGTGGTGCTACTGCTTTTTGGGATGCAGCCATTTTTGGTCTCATAAAAGAAAATGCCCAATTCTTATCTTTTGGTGAATTTTCTAACAAGTTTGCAACTGCTGCACAAAATGCACCGTTTTTGAAAAACATAGAAATCATTAAGTCTGAACCGGGGGACGCTCCGGATTACCAACCAAATGACTCTTTTGATGTTTATGCCACAGCTCATAATGAAACCAGCACTGGTGTGATGAAGGAAGTTAAAAGACCAAAGACAAAAGGTTTACATTTAGTTGATGCCACTTCTGCTGCTGGTGGATCTATGGTTGATCCAAAAGAGTTTGATGTTTATTATTTTGCTCCCCAAAAATCTTTTGGCTCTGATGGCGGATTTTTTACAGCACTAATGAGTCCTGCCGCAATTGAAAGAATCAGTGAAATTAAATCAACTAAAAGATGGATTCCTCCGTTTTTAGATTTATCAATTGCTTTAGAAAACTCTCGTTTGCAACAGACTTACAACACTCCTTCTTTAGCAACTATTCATATGTTTGAAAATCAAGTTTCCTGGTTTAACCAACAAGGTGGTCTTGCTTGGTCAAGTAATAAGTCAAAGCAATCAACAGATTATTTATATGACTGGGCAGACAAAAGAGATTTCGCTTATCCCTTTGTGGAAAAGAAAGAACTTAGATCAACTGTGGTAGCTGCAATTAACTTTATTGACTCAATTGATGCCAATGATATATCAGCAATTTTGAGAGCCAATGGAATTGTTGACACAGATTCATATAAGAAAATTGGCAAAAATCAAATAAGAATTGGTGCTTTTCCTTCAGTAGAACTAAGTGATATTCAAGCCTTAACAAATTGTGTTGATTGGATTGTGGAACACCTCTAGTCTATTTTTACTATTTATTGACTGTAATTTGTCCAAATTTTTAATTGCCCTATTGATTACTGCGAGTAAAATTTGCCACATGACTTTATTGGATACAGAAATTAAGCATCGAAGATTAGCTTTTGGTTCATGTATTAAGTCTTTAAGATTGAAAGCAAATTTAAGTCAAGAAAAGTTAGCTCAAATAGCAGAAATTGATCGCAAATCTGTTTCTAGAATTGAAAATGGTCATCTCTCCCCCTCAATGGATATTTTGTGGGCAATAGCTGATGCTTTGAAAATGGATGCTTATGAGTTATTACTTCCCATGGCACATGGGAATCTTTCTAGAGAGCTTGAATTAAGACGGCGATAACCAGACCAAATAACACAAGTAATGTGACTAATCTTCTGGTCTTAAAGTTCATGGTTTAACTCTACTCAAGTTATCAAACAGGTGGAGAATATAAAAATGACTGAATATCAAATAACTAGTTGGCGAGTAATTCCTTCTATGGTGGTAGCCCGTGAAGGTGATAAAACTGTTAAATCACAATTGCCGATGAGATTTCAAGAAGCAATTGATGAAGCAGCAATGAGACTGGGTGAATCAGATGCTGATTCATATATGGATGGCTGGACACGATCTGAATGGATTTCAATAGAAGGAGATCCGGCTACAATTGTAGAACAAGTTGTTGCTGGAATAGAGAATGATTTCTCCGAGGCTCGCCTCGCTGCAGTGCTTGATGAATTAGGACCAAAACAAAACTAATTATCTAGTTACGCGGAGAAAAACATGTCAAACATTTATGAATTATTAGATCAAGGCCAAACTTTAATAAGCGATGGCGCCATGGGCACCATGTTGCAAGATGCAGGTTTAACCGATGGTGGTGCACCTGAATTATGGAACGTAGAACATCCTGACAAAGT
>JBJOOK010000112.1:0-3500 GCA_046051325.1 Actinomycetota bacterium
GCTAAAACTTCAGCTTTTGCTTCATCAAGGGCAGTTTGTCTTTCAACTTTGCCACCGATTTGCATTGCTTTAGTTACAGCTTGATTTGAAAATCCAGAAACTGCATCAAAGACATCATCTTGATAATCTTTAAATATTGGGAATTCTTTAGTTTCCTTAGCAGCAACTTTGGCAAGTTCTACTTGTGCGCGACACAATTCTTTAATGAATGGTTTCGCAGCCTCAAGTCCTTGTGCCACAATTTCTTCAGTTGGTGCAGTTGCTCCACCTTTAACTAATTCAATTGTGTGTTCTGTTGCTTCTGCTTCAACCATCATGATTGCAACATCGCCATCAGGTAGCACTCTTCCTGCTACCACCATGTCAAATACTGCATCTTGCAAATCTGGCCACTTAGGAAACGCAACCCAATGTCCATCAATTAGTGCAACGCGAACGCCACCAATTGGACCTGAGAATGGTAATCCTGCTAATTGTGTAGAAGCTGATGCTGCGTTAATTGCTAGTACGTCATATAGAACATGTGGATCTAATGACATAACAGTTACTACAACTTGAACTTCGTTTCTTAATCCTTTAACGAATGCTGGACGAAGTGGGCGATCAATTAATCTGCAAGTAAGAATTGCAGCTTCACTGGGACGACCTTCACGTCTAAAAAATGAACCAGGAATTTTTCCTAGTGCATACATTTTCTCTTCCACATCAATTGTTAATGGGAAAAAATCAAATGAGTCTTTTGGTTCTTTACCTGCAGTTGTTGCAGACAAAACCATGGTTTCGTCATCTAAGAATGCTTGAACAGCACCGCCAGCTTGTTGAGCTAGACGTCCTGTTTCAAAGCGGATATTTACTTTTCCAAACGGTCCGTTATCTATAACAGCCGTTGATTTATGTATTGCTGAACCCGTCATGGGCTTTCCTCTGTTTTCATTACAGGGGTAATTTTATTAAAAGAAATAAGTTAATAATTTTGTCTGACCCGGTCATCGATCGAGATGCACGGAAAAAATCTTTCCGGACATCACTACCGAGGACCGAAGGTCATCTTCGGTTATTTCTTCTAACTAATTACCCGATTGGTTTGTTTATCGAATAATAAATTAAATGAGTTAGCGACGAATTCCTAAACGTTCGATCAAAGCACGGTATCTGTTGATATCAGTTTTGCCCAAGTAGTCGAGTAAACGACGACGACGGCCTACTAACAACAACAAACCACGACGTGAATGGTGATCGTGTTTATGAGTCTTCAAATGTTCTGTCAAATGATTAACGCGTTCGGTTAATAAAGCGACTTGAACTTCTGGTGAACCAGTGTCACCTGAATTAGTTGCGTAACTTGTGATTACAGCTGACTTATCGAATTTCTTCTCACTCATTTAATTCTTCTTTCCTTGTAGTTATTCGGGTGCTAAACAAATGATTTTCATTTGTAAGGATTTTTAGTCGCGATAAACCGAGCACCCGCTCAGTAAATCGTCACTTCCAAGGCTATCAGCCGTTGTAGGTGTGACTGGTGAGACGTCTAGTTTCTTCGACATCCCGAGCCATTTGTGAGACAAGTGCGTCAACGGAGTCATATTTAATCGTTTTACGTATCTGCTTCACAAAATCAAAAGAAACCTGTTCACCATATAAATCAAGATCAGTTCTATCTAAGGCGTAGGCTTCAACTCTTTTTTCTTTACCGTCAAAAGTGGGATTTGTGCCAATTGAAATTGCTGCAGGTAAAACTTCTTTAGTTTTTGATCGAACTAGATAACCTGCATAAATTCCATCTTCGGGAACTGACATTTGATGTTGTGTTTCTAAATTTGCAGTTGGATATCCAAGTTCACGTCCTCTGTGATCTCCGTGCACAACTATGCCTTCAAGGCGTGGAAATCTTCCTAACACAAGTGCTGCTTTATCAACTTCTCCTGTTTCAATGTAATTTCTGGCGCGAGTTGATGACCTTTTCCAAATTCTGCCAAATAATTAGTATCTCCTGCGGCTTTAAATCCAAACTTAAAATTATCTCCCACTACAACGTGCTGAGCTTTTAAATGCTCTACTAAAACTTTTTTTAGAAATTCATCAGGTGAAAGAGCAGCTAATTCCTTATTGAAAGGTAAAACCAATGTTGCATCAACTCCGCAACGCTCCAAAAGCGTTAAACGAAAATCAAGGGAGGCAAGGGCTAATGGAGGATTACTTCCCACTACACCTCTTGGATGAGGATCAAAAGTCACAGAGATTAAAGAAATTCCTTTTGAGGTTGCCACATCTTTTGCTCTAGAAATTAAATCTTGATGTCCCCGATGAACTCCATCGAAAACTCCGATAGCAACAACTGATGGGGTTAAATTGGAGTCAACTTCATTTAGGTTAAACCATCGACGCATTTTAATTTCTAAACTCCTGTAGCGCCATTAGCAAAAACAACATTTGGCTTAAGCATGACACCATCACCATGAGCTAATGCAATCAGAGTTGGAGTTTTATCAATGACCGCCAAAATATCGGCCGGTGTATGAGCAATTCGAACACTTCTGCCATGAACAAAATCTTCGGTTTCTGCAAGCCCAATAGTGACACTGGGAAAAATTGATGTTGCAACTTGAGCCATCGAAATTATTGGCAAATTTCCAGGTTTTAAATCAGTTAGTTTTTGCGCTTTAGTAATTGACCACTGCCCTGATTGAGTTCTTCGCAAACTCGTTAAATGTCCACCAACTTCTAGATTGTTTCCCAAATCTCGGGCAATTGCTCTTATGTATGTCCCACTTGAACAATGAACCGTTACAGCAACGTCTATGAATTCGTCTATTTTTTTAATTTCGTGCACATCAATGGCACTGATGTGTACGGCTCTTGGTGCTAATTCAACTTTTTCACCTTGTCGAACCAAATCATAAGCTCTTTTGCCATCAACTTTTATCGCACTTACAGATGACGGTATTTGTTGAATATCTCCTACAAATTTATCTAATTCTTTCTTTATTGCTTCTTCAGTAATTTTCTCACAGTTCTTTGTTTCAATAATTTCACCTTGCGCATCATCTGTTGTTCGAGATTGACCTAACCGAATTGTTGCTTGATAAGTTTTATTATCTGCCACTATAAAAGTTAATAATCTGGTTGCTTTTCCTAAACCAACAACTAAAACTCCCGTTGCATCAGGATCAAGAGTTCCTGCATGTCCAACTTTTTTAGTATTCGCTAATTTTCTAATTTGGTGCACAACATCATGTGAAGTCATTCCTGCTGGTTTGTCCACAATGACAAAACCATGAATTTCGTTAGCTACTTGCTTGGTTTGATTCATCGCGTTCTTTGTGTCGGTAAGGATCTTCTCCTGCTGCATATTTTCCAGCTTTAGCAATATTTTGTAATTCTTGATCTCTTTCTTGAGCTGTTCTTAAAACTTCTGAGATGTGAATTGCATTTTCAGGAATTCCATCAAGTAAGAATTGCAAAGAAGGAGTATGTCTAATTCCTAAAGCTTTACCAACTTC
>JBJOOK010000113.1:0-3326 GCA_046051325.1 Actinomycetota bacterium
GTTAGACCTGCTCAAGGATCTGGAACTCAAAGACTTTATTCATTCACCGACGTATTAGTTCTTAAAGTGATTAAGAGACTGCTTGATACAGGTGTTTCACTACAAAACATTAGAACCGCTGTTGAATTGTTGCGCAATCGTGGCACAGAAGATCTTTCAAATCTAACTCTTATCAGTGATGGTGCTTCAGTTTATGAATGCACAAGTGATGATGAAGTAATTGATTTGGTTCGTGGTGGTCAAGGAGTATTTGGCATTGCAGTTGGAAGTGTTTGGCGTGAAGTTGAAGGTTCTTTGGCTCAATTCCCAGCTGAAACTCCTGAAGGAAACATTGTTATGACCGACAAAGTAATCGATGATTTGGCATCAAGAAGAGCAGCCCGCAACGCAATTGCCTAATTCTCAAGGCAAAGTAAGATTGACTTAAGGGAAGTAAACCTTCCACAATATGAGTCAGGGCGGCAATAAAATCAGATGGTAAACAAAGAAGCCATATTTCAGGATCGCCATATTGGTCCAACCCCTGAACATATTCAAACCATGTTGAAAGAAACAGGTTTTTTATCCCTTGATGAGTTATTAAACAAGACTATTCCTGGATCTATTCATTTTAGAGACAAATTAAATTTGCCACCTGCCTTATCTGAAGCAGCGGCACAAGCAGAATTAAAAGATTTGGCAAACATTAATGAACTTAAAACCAGTCTTATTGGTTTAGGTTACACAAATTGTCATACCCCAGCTGTTATAAGAAGAAATATTCTGGAAAATCCTTCTTGGTACACCGCCTATACGCCATATCAAGCTGAAATTGCACAAGGAAGACTTGAAGCACTTTTGCTATTTCAAACCATGATTCAAGATTTAACAGGTCTTGCCGTTTCAAATGCATCGTTATTGGATGAACCAACTGCTGCAGCAGAAGCCATGAGAATGGCCCAAAGAGCATCTAAAAATGAATCAAGCGTCTTTTTAGTTGACCAAGATACATATCCACAAACTATTGCGGTCTTGCAAACCAGGGCAGTGCCTGTAAGCATCGAAATCAAATTAATTGATGTAAACAATCATAAAATCGATTCAAATGCATTTGGTGTGCTCATTTCCTATCCTTCAAGTTCAGGAGAAATTAAAGATATAAAAGATTTTGTTACCAAATCTAAAGAAAATGGGTTAGTTGTAATCACCACAACAGATTTATTGGCATTAACTCTAATTGAGGAACCTGGATCATTTGGTGTTGATATCGCAGTTGGTAGTGCACAACGATTTGGAGTGCCACTTGGTTTCGGGGGACCGCATGCTGGATTTATTGCGGTTAATGAAGATTTATCAAGATCTTTACCTGGAAGACTAATTGGCGTAAGCATTGATACAACAGGTCGTGCTGCTTTTCGTTTAGCTTTACAAACAAGAGAACAACATATACGTAGAGGTAAAGCAACTAGCAATATTTGTACAGCACAAGTTTTATTAGCAGTAATTGCTGCATCCACAGATTAAAAGCAATGGCAATAAGAATTAATAATCAAGCAATATCTGTTGCAAAAATGGCTGAAAATGCTGGTTTAAAAGTCAAACATGACAAATTCTTTGACACTGTTTCATTGATTGTTAAAGATGCTGATGGGATAGTTAATAATTTCTTAAAAAATGATTTAAACATAAGAAAAATCAATCAAACCGAAGTTTCAATTACTGTTGATGAGACTACTAATGATGAGATTATGGAGCGAATATCTAAATCACTTAACACCGCCATAGTGAATAGAACAGATAACAAAATTATTATCAATAACAGAAATTCAAAATTCTTAACTCATATTCATTTCAATAAATACCATAATGAGACAGCAATGCTTCGATGGTTACGCTCACTTAGCGATAAAGACGTAGCTTTAGATAGGTCGATGATCCCGCTAGGTTCATGCACCATGAAATTGAATTCGGCTTCAGAGATGGAACCGATCACTTGGCCAAATCTTGCCAACATCCATCCTTTTGCGCCAGTAAATCAATCAAATGGTTGGAAACAAATAATCAATCAACTGCAAGAATGGTTGTGTGAAATAACTGGTTATGACGCCATAAGTCTGCAACCAAATGCTGGTTCTCAAGGTGAATTTGCAGGCCTTCTTGCTATTAGGGGATATCACTTATCAAGAGGGGACAATCAAAGAAATGTTTGCTTAATTCCTTTGAATGCTCATGGAACCAATGCAGCTAGTGCGGTGATGGCTGGAATGAATGTTGAAGTTGTTGAATGCACTGAAAATGGTGACGTTGATTTAGAAGATTTAAAGAATAAGATTGATAAACATAAAAATAATTTGGCTGCAGTTATGGTTACCTATCCATCAACACATGGAGTTTTTGAGGAACAAATATCAACTCTGTGCGAAATGATTCATGAAGCTGGGGGACAGGTTTACATCGATGGTGCAAATCTAAATGCACTTGTTGCTGTGGCAAAACCAGGAAAATTTGGAGCAGATGTTTCTCACTTAAACTTACACAAAACATTTTGTATTCCACACGGCGGTGGAGGACCAGGGGTAGGTCCAGTAGCAGTTAAATCTCATTTAGCAGACTTTTTACCGACTCATCCTCTAAATGAACAAGCTGGACCTAAAATTCCAATCACAGGGCCAGTAAGTGGAGCACCATATGGATCTGCGGGCATTCTGCCAATTTCTTGGATGTATATAAAGATGATGGGCGCACAAGGACTTTTTGATGCAACTGCAACAGCAATTTTGTCTGCCAATTACATCGCAAGCAAATTAAAGAATCATTATCCAATTCTTTACACTGGTATTAATGGAACAATTGCACACGAATGTATTCTTGATATTAGAGAAATAACTAAAAATACTGGTGTTTCAGTTGACGATATTGCCAAAAGATTAATGGATTACGGATTCCATGCTCCAACCATGTCATTTCCAGTCGCAGGAACGTTGATGATTGAACCAACTGAATCAGAAGATTTATTTGAAATGGATCGCTTTATTGAAGCAATGTCGCACATTAGGGCAGAAATTACTGAAATTGAATCAGGAAAGATAACTATTGAAGACTCAGCTTTAAGAAATAGCCCTCATACCGCAGAAGATATTGCAGGGGAATGGAATAGAAAATACTCCAGAGAAACTGCAGTATTTCCAGTTAGTGGTTTAAGAACTGGTAAATATTGGCCACCAGTTAACAGAATTGATGGTGCATAGGGAGATAGAAATCTGATTTGTTCCTGTCCATCACCAAGAGAGATGGCTAATTCCTAATAGAGGAAGTTAGTTCTAGAAGTAATTATCTACTTTACATAA
>JBJOOK010000114.1:0-2860 GCA_046051325.1 Actinomycetota bacterium
GGAGTTTTAGTTGCAACACGGGTTATAGCCAATTGGTAATCTTCGGTCGGCCAAATGCGTTTTGCCACATCTGTTGGAAGAGCAAACCAGTCACCATCTGGATCTACTTGAGTGGCGTGAGCAAGCAGAGCTTGATCTCTTTTGTCAAAGTATTCAGAGCAATTAATTTGAGTAGTAATTCGATTGGAATCATCATTTGATTCATCCATCCATTCTGCATATGGATTTGTTTTACTTAATTCTTTAAATGCATTATCAATAGCTTTCATTTGGCTTGAATTAAATGACATTTGGTAATAAAGCTTGAATGGTTGCCAGGCAAAACCAAGGTCAGAATATTTATTAACTCGACCAGCATTTTCATAAGCAAACATTGTTATTTCGTGGCAACGAATGTGATCGGGATGTGGGTATCCGCCATTTTCGTCATAAGTAATTAAGACCTGTGGTTTGAATTCTCTAATTAATTTAATCAATGGCTTTGCTGCTTCTTCAACTGAAATATCTGCAAAACATCCTTTGGGAAGTGGTGGTTTTGGATCTCCATCTGGCCAACCAGAATCTTCAAAACCAAGCCAGGTGTGTTTAGCACCCAAGACTTTGATGGACTCTGCCATCTCTTTTTTTCTAATTTCAGCTAATTGTTTTTCATTTTCAGGATTCTTTAATTTTGGATTTAAAACATCTCCTCGTTCACCACCTGTGCAAGTAGCAATCATTACTTCCACGCCTTCTGCTACGTATTTGGCAACAGTGGCCGCGCCCTTACTTGCTTCATCATCAGGATGAGCATGAACACTCAGGAGGCGAAGTTGCGTCAATTTTTGTCCTTTAAATCTAGGTACTAAAGTCTTAAGTACAAAACAAATTCTATGGGGAAAAGCAATTGGCAACCAATCGAGATCAATGGCCACCACACATTCAAGAAAGATATCCAAAACCAGGTAAACCTTGGTTTCTAGTTTTTGTTGCTGCAATCTTTGTCTTAGTAATTGGAGCTTTTGTTACAACTGGAATCACTCGTGTTATTAATCCTCCCCTAAATGAAAAATTACTTGCCTGGGAGATAAAAGATAAAAATAATGTTGAAGTAATTTTTGAAATAAACAGACCAATTGATATGAATGTTTGGTGTTTAGTTCGATCTCAAGATTTCTATATGACCGATATTGGTTATGCCATCCTAGAAATTCCTCAAGATGGTTCTGGATATAAACAAATCAACTATGTTTTAAAAACAGCTAGTGAAGCATTTACTGTTGAAATTATGAATTGTGATGATGATCCAAATTCGACTTTATTTCCAGCACCCCAATTTGCACCCGGTGTTGAAATCCCTCAACAAGATCCCCCAGCCATTAATTCCGGCAAGTAAGTACAATTAGAGACTATGAATACTGCATCTACTTGGTTAACCCAAGAATCATTTGATCGACTAAGTGCTGAACTAGTTGAGCGCTCTGGTCCAATGCGTTCTGAAATTACTAAGAAAATTGAATTAGCGCGCGAAGAAGGCGACTTAAAAGAAAACGGTGGTTACCACGCAGCTCGAGAAGAGCAAGGTAAAAACGAAGCACGAGTTCGCCAACTTAAACAAATGTTAGAAAATGCACAAATTGGAACTCCACCAAGTGACACTGGAACAATTGCAATAGGTCATGTTGTAACAGTTGAATTTACAGATGGAGATTCTGAAAGATTTTGGTTAGTTTCCAGAGAAGAAGCAGTGCATTCAACTATGGATGTTTATTCCCCAGATTCGCCCTTGGGCAATGCAGTTATAGGAAAGAAACAAGGCGATAATTCTTCTTTTGCATTACCAAATGGAAAAGAAATAACTATTGCAATTAAGAAAGTTGAAATTTACCAGGCTTAACGACTGGTTGCTTTTCTAAATTTCTTTGCAGCCAATGGCATGAAAATCTGAAAATCACATTTATTACAACTAACCAAATAACTGTGGTCAAAATTGGATGTTGCAATGAAAATGGAGCATCAGGTGCAACTTGCATTGGATAGCCAAATAAATATCTTGCCGCAGCAACAATTGATGTAATTGGATTCCATTCGGCAAAGAATCTTAACCATGTAGGCAATGTTTCAGTTGGCACAAATGCGTTAGACAAGAACGTTAATGGAAACAACCAAGCAAAACCTGCAGTACTTGCAACTTGAGGAGATGAAACTGATAAACCAATTGTGGAACCAATCCAAGCCATTGAAAAACCAAAAGCTAGCAACAGCAAGTATCCAATTACTGCATTAGTAAACCCGCCGCTTATTCTCCAACCAATTGCAAAACCAGTTAAAGACATGATGAACAAAGTTATAACGCTTCGAACTAAATCAGCAAAGTTCTGGCCTAATAAAACACCAGTTGTATTCATGGGTAATGATTTAAAGCGATCAATAATTCCTGAAGTCATGTCAGCATTTAGGCCAATTGCAGCTGATGCTCCAGCAAAAGCAATTGTTTGCACAAAAATTCCTGGAATCAAAAATGATCTATATGAACTATCGCCCACATCAATTGCTCCACCAAAAACGTAGGCGAACAATAAAATAAAAATAATTGGTTGCACAACGTCAAAGAAAAGTACTTCAGGATTTCGTTTGAATCTCAGTAGATTTCTCCAAGCAATCACAGATGAATCATGGAGTAACCAATAAATTTTTCCGTGCTTGCTGGCATATTGCTCAGTTATGGAACGTGGATTCATTATCGGCGACCCTTCTTAGGTGCTATATCTTCTTCAGCTTTAATTTCTTCAGCGTGATGACCTGTTAACGATAAGAACACATCATCAAGTGTTGGTCTTCTTAGTTGGATTTCTTTAATCTCAATTTTGGCTATATCTAA
>JBJOOK010000115.1:0-3273 GCA_046051325.1 Actinomycetota bacterium
AATATTTCTTTCAACATTTGGTAACTGCAACGCAATTAATAAAGTATCGGCATAAAGTCTTTGTCTTTGAAAACTAGTTTGTGCTGCATTTTCAACTTTATATTCAGAAGCCTTAGAAAGAAGTGAATCTGTCAGGAAAACTTTCACTCGGCCATTTGGAGTTTCAACAGTAGCTGTTCCAGAAGGAGTAAAAGTTGTTCCCACAATTGGTGGTAACGCCGTATCAGGTAACACAATTGCATTTGTTCCTAAGGAATTTGCTAAACCAATTACAGTTTCTGAAACTGGAAACTTATCTTGGAAAAGAAATGTGCCACCCGTTGTAAACCCAAGTTTTTGTTCAGTTGTGACTCGAGCAATTGTGACAGATTGTTCAAAAGCACTTTTTGCTTTATTTTGCTGCATGGAAGCTAAATCTGCGTTGGCATAAGTCATGGACCAACGTTCCTTAGCTGCAACGGAAGTTTTTAGTTCGTTAAACCAAGTTGCAATTTCGTTTGCATAAATTCCATTTAAGTTACCTTTAGAAGATTGCACAAAATAACCTTTAGATGCTTTGTCAGCTAAATCTAATAAATCTGGATCAAGCATCCATACAACACTGTTTGCTCTACCCGCTTCTAAAATGTTTCTGAGTCGACCAGTTGCAGTTGTTGAAGTCGGAATTGTTTCATCCAATAAAACCCCATCACCATTTCTTAAAGGTGGGGAAGTTACGGGCCATAACAAAGTAATTCCAACTGGTGTTATGAAATTTCTATCAGGAAGATAAGGAATAACCGTGAATGCTGAACCAATACTTTCGTTGTTACTAATTAATTGAAATCCAGCTAAGTATGCTCCAGGACCTTTACTTAAAAGTTGAGCAGCATTAATTCCAATTGAGAAAGGAGCAATTGCTCCAGGTTTTAAATCGGGGACTTTATATTCTTGGCCCTTTGGAATTAGCTCTGTTGGCAAAACAGAAGTTAAAGCAGTATTGAGTGCACTTCTATTTACTATTGGATCTGAAAGCAGAAGCCTTAAAGATAAGTTAGTTAAGTTCGTACTTGTTTTATTTCTATATGTTCCTTGGAAGAGGACAGTGTCGCTTCCAACTGGAGCATAAGGAGTCACTAATTCCAGTAAAACTTCCACAGAATCTGCAGCTGCAGCACTGGGAATAACAAGTGAAGAAACGAGTATTGGGGCAATAAAGATTGCAATTAATCGCTTCTTTATTTGTTTCACATCTTGAAGAATAGGTGACGCGCCCAAAACTTTGAGGCATCCCTTCAGGAATAACGCGTGGTTCTAGGCTCTCATGCGTGAGCATTAGTGAAAATAATTCAACAGCCTCCAATCGCATCTTGAGCGCTCTTGGTGAAAGTGCTGATCTTTTAAAAGAGCTTGGTGAAAAATTCTCCAAAAATGGTTTTGAAATCTCATTAGTTGGCGGACCTGTTAGAGATGCAGTGTTAGGAAAACTTGTTAAAGATCTTGATTTAACTACAAATGCAAAACCAGAAGAAATTCAAAAGTGCTTAAAAGGTTGGGCAGATTCAATTTGGGATGTGGGAATTAAATTTGGCACAGTTGGCGCCAAGGTAAAAGATTATGTTTTTGAAATAACAACTTATAGAACAGAACAATATGAAGATACTTCTCGAAAACCAAGTGTGGAATTTGGCAAAACTTTAGAAGAAGATTTAGCAAGAAGAGATTTCACGATAAATGCAATGGCATTGCGATTACCTAATTTTGAATTAGTGGATATTTATAACGGTTTAACCGATTTAAATAATAAAATTTTGAGAACCCCCCTTGATGCCCAAATTTCTTTTTCTGAAGACCCTTTAAGAATGTTGCGTGCCGCAAGATTTATGTCCAAACTGGATTTAAAACCTCAAGCAGATTTAGTAGAAGCAATGAAAACAACATTAGCTGAGAGATTAAAAATTGTTTCAATGGAAAGAATCAATGATGAATTCAATAAATTACTACTTACAGATAAACCAAGACCAGGAATCGAATTATTAGTTGAAACTGGTGTGGCAGAACATTTCTTACCTGAGCTTCCTGCATTAAAACTAGAAATTGATGAACACCATCACCACAAAGATGTTTACCAACACAGCTTAACTGTGTTAGATCAAGTCATTGATTTAGAAACTAAACACCAACCACAAATAGAAGCTGATTTAGTTTTAAGAATTGCAGCACTTTTGCACGATATTGGAAAACCAAAAACCAGAAAATTTGAAGGAGAAGGCAGAGTTTCATTTCATCACCACGAAGTAGTTGGTGCCCGGTTAGCAAAAAAACGTTTAGAGAAATTACGTTATTCAAATGAAATTATTGAACAGGTCTGTTTGTTAATTGAATTACATTTAAGATTTCATGGCTATGGAGATGGTAAGTGGACAGATTCTGCGGTAAGAAGATATGTCAGAGATGCTGAAGAACAATTAATTCGTCTACACAAATTAACCAGAGCAGATTGCACCACAAGAAATGATGCAAAAGCTGAAAAACTTAGAAATGCCTATAACGATTTAGAACAAAGAATTGTTGAATTATCTAAACAAGAAGAATTAAAGAGTATGCGACCTGAATTAGATGGTGCAGAAATTATGAAGGTCTTAAATATTAAACCAGGCCCAGAAGTTGGAAAGGCCTATCAATTCTTGCTCGATCTAAGACTTGATAAAGGAATCCTAGGTATAGAGAAAGCCACCGAGGAATTAAAAACTTGGTGGGCAAAAAACTCCTAATTAGTTTAGGATTATTGGCATGTCCACTGCTACCGAAAACCAAATAGAAGATCCTTCAATTCCGCGTGAAGTAATTAACTATGCGCTGCAAAGAAGATCATCTGTTCAAGCTTGGAAAAGTGGCAGAGTTTTAAAAACTGATTTATGTGATGCTGATACTTATTTAAGAAAAGCAGCACTTTTTCATGGGGTAACAACTAAGAGAATTTGCCCAGTATGCGAAATTGTTAATTTGATTGAAATTTCATATGTCTTTGGTAAAGAACTTGGACCATTTTCAGGAAGAATTAAATCCCCACACGATTTATTACGAATGAGTAAAGAACATGGTCAAATAAAGGTATTTGTCGTAGAAGTGTGTCAAGGTTGTAGTTGGAATCATGTTTATAGTTCCTACGTTTTGGGCGATGGAAGATCTCGACGCCCGCTCAAGAAACCGGCAGATTGGTTGGATTAATTAAGTGGTAAAACGCGGTCAACCAACTCCTCGCCCACCACAAAGAAGACCAAGAAAAAAATC
>JBJOOK010000116.1:0-3319 GCA_046051325.1 Actinomycetota bacterium
CACTAAATCAGCAATTGGTAATTCTTCATTCTTTGATAACAAATACTTACTCATCCAAGACCAGTCACTGGCTTGTTCAATTCTTTTTGCTTTATCTGTAGTTACTTGGTCATGGCCAACAATTGCGCCCAGTTCTCTGGCTATTTGATTGATTAAATAATTTGATCTAGTTTCGTTATGAGTTAACGCCATTGGTTATCTGCTTAGTCCTCGTCAGTTTAGTATTCAAGGTTGTATACAGAATGGGACTTTACAGGCAAGAACTCAAATCGGTCAAGAGAGGCTTTTATGAGGAAATCGCACTATATATATGCACGTATTTCTTTCTATATATATGGAGCAAAACTACTTACAAATGTCCGAATTTAATTAGGACTTTTACTTATTTAAAGTCTTAACCATTTCACGACAAAAGTCAGGAATGTCAGCTACTACTCGACCCCATACAAGATTGCCTTCACTAAAAGCTGCTTCATCAACCCAAGTAGCTCCAGCATTAACAAGATCATCTTTAATGCCTAAAGATCCAGTTGCTTTTTTTCCTTTAAGAATGTCAGCAGAAACTGCTAAGGAACCACCATGACAAATAATTCCAATTACTTTATTTTGAGAATTAATTTCTTTAATTAAATTAATTACACTGTCATATCTTCTTAACTTGTCAGGAGCCCAACCACCGGCAAGAACTAAACCTTTTAAATCATTTGCTTTCAAATCAGAAATCAAAACATCAATGTCAATCTTCAAACCATTTTTACCAGTGATTTGTTTTTTATCTAAACCAGCACTAACTACTTTAAATCCATCTTCTTCTAAACGCATTCTGGTTACGTGATATTCCAAATCTTCCACACCATCAGCGATAGGAAATGCAATTGTGCCTTTGCTCATTATTTTTTCGCTCCTTTTTCTAATTCAATAATTTGTTTAACCTTTGGTGCACTTGGTCCTTGTTCATCAAAAACATAATCAAGCCAAGGCTTGATTAAACTCAAAGCTAATTCTGGTGCTATTACTCTTGCACCCATTGTTATTACTTGACAGTTATTACTTAACACTGCGCGTTCTAAAGAATAAGGATCATGAACTGTGGTTGCTCTGATGCCTGGAACTTTGTTAGCAGAAATTGCCATACCAATTCCAGTTCCACAAACTAATAAACCGCGGTCTGCATTTCCAGAAGTTATTTTTTCTCCCAGTGCAAAACCAATATTTGGATAATCTGTTTTGTCATCCAATGAATTAACACCCATCTCGATTACTTCAGAGACTCGAGGATCTTGTTGCAGGTATTTTTTGAGAAGTTCTTTGAGCTCAAAGCCAGCAAAATCAGAACCTACGACAATTCGGTATTTAGTCACTTCAGCCTCAGTTCTTACAAGATGTCTTTCAAGAGGGGGGTTTCCCTCAGGAGACCTTCAGAATAGCGTTACCCAATTGTTACGAAGAATTGTCGGATTGCCTTGACGAGATAGTGACCTGTATCCCATTATTGACCCTAAGACCGGCCCGTCTTGGGTCGATCTTTTTTGAGAAGGAGCTCACTTGTCAGAAGAGACAAAAATGAAGAATCCCAGCAGCAGGTCTGTTGGCAGCTTGCAGCAGTGGAGATTCAGCAGAAGGCGGCGCAGCCCCTTCAGCAGATTCACCGTTGTACGGAAGTAACGCAGAAAACATGCAAGGAAAAACTCTTGACTTTGCATATTCACGCGTTGCCGGATGGCCACCAAGCTCTGCGCCAGCAACACTATGGCCAGACTTCCAAGCCTACGCAAAAGAAAAATATGGTTACACAGTTAACGATATTACTTTCATCGAAGGTGGATTCGGAGAACTTTTCCAAAAGATTTCTCCAACACTTGCATCAGGATCACAAGATTACAATCTTTTGATCGTTGATTCACAATGGTTAGGTGCTTTGTCAGAACCAGGTTGGATTGTTAAGGCAGACGATGTCTTCGCAGCTAACCCAGAACTAGACATTGAACCATTCTCAAGTTTGGTAACAAACACTTACCAGGTTTACCCAGATGGTTCAGGAATTCGTTGGGGCTTCCCACAAATGCCTGATACACAAGGTGTATTCATGCGTAAAGATATGTTAGAAGATTCAGCAGAACAAGCTGCATTCAAAGCTAAAACTGGTAAAGATCTTCCTACAACAGCTGAAGCGATGTACGAAATCGAATTCACAGATCTAGTTGAGATCATTGAATTCTTCCATCGCCCAGACAAGGAAATGTACGGAACAGCAATGATGTATTCAAAAGAATACGATTTCTTTAGCTGTGCCTACTACCCATTCGCTTATTCAACAGGCGGAAAGATTTGGGATCCTGCAACTTCAGATGTTTACGGAATTCTAAACTCTGATATCAACGCTGCTGCAATGGATCAATTCGTTGGTTTGATGAAATATCAACCAAAGGATGCTGCTTCATTCGGTATCGGTAACCTACTCGACTTATTCAACGGCGGAAAATGTTTCTCCGCTTGGCAATGGTTAGCAGTTGGTAAGTTTATGGGTGGACCAGACGCTGTTGTTAAACCAGATATGGTTCTTTCAATTCCACTTCCAAAGTGGAACGGAAAACTTATCGGTGCAATGGGTGGTCAACCATGGGTAATCAACGCTTATAACGACGAAGATCACATGCGTGTGGCAATCGACGTTCTTAAATGGTGGTACACCAAAGAAACTCAAGACAAATTCATCCTTGAAAACGGTGGATTGCCATGGAGTAAAGAAGGTGCTGCAAATCCTGCTTACCTAGAGGTTGCACACTATGTGAAGCCATTCTTGTACATGTTAGAAGAAGGCCGCTCACAAGACTTCTGGCATTTGCCAGAATATGCTGAAATGCTAGCTGTACAACAAGAAGCATTCAACGGTGTTGCAACTGGAACAGTTAAAACATCAAAAGAAGCTCTTGAATATGCAGCAGCTAAACAACAGCAAATTCTGTTCAACGCTGGTCGTACCCAGACAAAGCCTCCGGCAAATGTCGACTCTCTAACTCTCTAAGGGTTAAGAGCAAAGATCATTGTGTTGGTGCCCTGCTAGTCGGGGCACCAACACAACTCTTATGATTGGCGCAAGTTAAATTTTTTAAGTCACCTGCAACACAAAAGGGATGGTAATGGCCAAGAGCGTTGAGACACTTGAGAAATCCATCAAGGATGTTCCAAAGGCTAAAAAGCCAGAGTCAAAAAAGAATTGGTTTTCCTGGGGCTTATTAGCACCTGTTTTGTTCTTCTTCATTTTAATGAGCGTTGTTCCAACAATTTGGATGTTTGGTTTAGCTTTTTATGATTACAC
>JBJOOK010000117.1:0-2754 GCA_046051325.1 Actinomycetota bacterium
CATTAACAATTTCAGCATTCAATTCAACAATTTTTCCTTCTCGTAAAACTGAAATTGCTACAGATTCAGCACGACTATTTTGAATTGCTGAGGCTAATTGTTCCCAATTAGTGATTTCTTTTCCTGAGAATTTAACAATTTCATCTCCTGCTTTGATACCAGCGGCAAGTGCTGGAGATGAGGTGGTTCCAACTAAACAATCACCTAAAACATCCACATCACTTGGTAAACATGAAACGACTTGTTTGACTTGATTAGTAGCAGCAGGAAAACCTATGGCTGAGAAAGAAATTGCAAAAAATACGAAAGCAAGAACAAGATTCATAAACGGTCCACCAACCATGACCGTAAGTTTTTTTGGCACACTTAATTTATAGAAGACTTTGTTTTCATCTCCTGGTTCAATTTCATCCAAGCTTTGTTTTCTAGCCGAGTTAACAATTTCAGCAAAAGGACCTGTGGCATCTTTGCCATCTCTGGCAGGTGGAACCATGCCAATCATTCGAATGTAGCCACCAAGTGGAATTGCTTTTAGTCCATACTCAGTATCGCCTTTTTTCTTTGACCAAATTGTTGGACCAAAACCAATCATGTATTGAGTTACTTTTACCCCAAATTTCTTTGCAGGAGCTAAGTGTCCTATTTCATGTAAACCAATAGAAAGCATTACTACAAAAACTAAAAATAGAATCCCCAGAATTTCCACTTACTTTGAAACCTCACTAATTAATTGTTTAGTATCAACTCTGGCTTGTTTGTCAGCTGCAAATAACTTATTAATAGTTAGATCACTATTTGAAATAATTTGGCTGCTGGAAATATGTTTTTCCAAAACTTTATTCACAATTTCTACTATAGACAGGAATGAAAGCTTTCGCTCGATGAAAGAAGCAACACATTCTTCATTTGCAGCATTCATCACAGCCGGAGCACTTCCTGATGCTTGCCCGGCTTTTCTTGCAACATTTAGGGCTGAGAAGACTTGTTCGTCAACTTGTTCGAAATTCCAATTAGAAGATTTAGTCCAATCAATTGCTGGAGAAATGTTCTCAAGTCGATCTGGCCAACTTAAGGCAAGAGCTATTGGAACTTTCATATTTGGAGGTGAGGCTTGAGCCATTGTTGAACCGTCAACAAATTCCACCATTGAATGCACAATTGATTGTGGGTGAACTACAACTTCAATATCTTTAAAATCTATTCCAAAAAGTAAATGTGCTTCAATTACTTCTAAACCCTTGTTCATTAATGTTGCTGAATTAATAGTTACTACCTGACCCATGGCCCAAGTTGGATGTTTTAAAGTTTCTTCTAAAGTTACCTTTTCTAATTCACTTTTTGATTTACCTCTAAAAGGTCCACCACTTGCTGTTAAAATCAGTTTCTTAATTTGGGATTTATTCTCGCCTCTTAAGCATTGAGCAAGGGCGGAATGTTCAGAGTCAACAGGAATGATTTGATCTTTAGAAGCAATATCTAAGACAAGTTTTCCACCAATTACTAATGACTCTTTGTTAGCAAGTGCCAATTTTGCCCCAGATTTTAATGCGGAAATTGTAGCAGATAATCCTGCTGCACCAGTTATGCCATTTAGAACAACATCACTTCCTAGTTGAGCAATTTCGGCACTAGCGTTTTCGCCCACAATTATTTCGGTTTTTGTTGAACCAAGATTTTGTTTCAATAAATCAGCAGTTTTATCATCTGTTACCGAAACCCTCTGGGGATTGAATTTCCTAATTTGATCAGCCAAAAGTTCAAAATTCTTGCCTGCAGAAAGCCCGACTATTTCAAATTTGTCATTATGTTTCTCAATTACTTCTAATCCTTGAGTTCCTATTGATCCTGTGGAACCCAGCACAGTTATTCGGCGTTTTGGCACAAAATTAAGCACAGGAGCAACATGTCAAGCAAAGTAGTCGGTGGACCAACTCTGGAACAAAAGCGTCGCATAGTTACTGCAATCCCAGGCCCTAAGTCTGTTGAGATGCAAAAGCGTCGAGTTGAAGTTGTCAGTGCGGGAGTAAGTAGTACTTTGCCAGTTTATGTAAAAAGAGCTGGTGGAGGAATCATTGAAGACATTGATGGAAACTCCTTTATTGATTTAGCTTCAGGAATTGCTGTTACCACAGTTGGAAATTCGAATCCTCGAGTTGTAGCAAATGTGCAAGAAGCAGTAGAACAATTTACTCACACTTGTTTCATGATTGCACCGTATGAATCCTATGTTCAAGTATGTGAAGCTCTTTCTCGTTTGACTCCAGGCAAGCATGCCAAAAGATCAGCACTATTTAATTCAGGTGCAGAAGCATTAGAAAATGCAGTAAAAATTGCAAGATACTTCACAAAGCGTGATGCAGTAGTAGTTGTTGAACATGGTTATCACGGCAGAACTAATTTAACTATGGCAATGACTGCTAAAAATATGCCTTACAAAAAAGGTTTTGGTCCATTTGCCCCAGAAATTTATCGCGTACCAACTTCATATCCTTTCCATGATGGTTTAACAGGAGCAGAAGCTGCTGCTAATGCAATTTCTCGAATTGAAAAAGAAGTTGGACCAGATCAAGTCGCAGCAATTGTTATTGAACCAATTCAAGGTGAAGGTGGATTCATTGTTCCAGCCCCAGGATTCTTAACCGCTTTAGCTAAATGGGCAAAAGAAAATGGTGTTTTATTTATTGCTGATGAAGTTCAAACAGGATTTGCCAGAACTGGATCAATGTTTGCATCTGATCATGAACAAATAGTTCC
>JBJOOK010000118.1:0-2777 GCA_046051325.1 Actinomycetota bacterium
CCTGGAAAATCAAGGGCAGGTTTCTTCCAACCTTGGGGATCTCCTGCCTGGATTTGAAAACACTGAGCTCCGATTTTTTGAGCGTGTTTCACAGGATCTGGGTCTGAGCCGAAAGCGGCACCAATTAATTGAGTCATTTGTATCCAAGGCTAATGACCTCGAAACCATCACAGTTAAGCCTCACGGGTAATCTTTGAACCTCAAACATAAGTAGTCAGTATTTGAAGACTTGTGCTTGAAAAGGCAGTACGTATTTTTAGCCTCCTGTCGAAGCAAATGGCTTTGACCGAATTAGTCCAAAGGGGGAAGGCAAAAAGCATGCGTAAATATGAAGTCATGGTCATTCTTGATCCTGAACTAGAAGAAAAAACCGTAAACCCAAGTTTGGAAACTTTTCTTAACGTTGTGCGCCAAGATGGCGGACAAGTTAACAAAGTTGATATTTGGGGACGTCGCCGTTTGGCATTTGAAATCAATAAGAAAACAGAAGGAATCTACGCAATATTAGATATCACTTCTTCAGCATTTGCTGTTTCTGAACTTGATCGTCAACTTAATCTAAATGAATCAGTAATGCGTACCAAAGTTGTGCGCCCTGAAGCAAGATCGGCTAAATAGAAATGGCACAAGGAGATATCAACGTAACCATCGTGGGTAACTTAGTTCGCGATCCTGAACTTCGTTTCACCAAAAACGGTCAAGCTGTTGCATCCTTCACAGTTGTTTCTTCATCTCGCTACATGGATAAGACAACTAATGAATGGAAAGATTCTGATCCTGTTTATATGAATTGCAACGTTTGGCGTGAACACGCAGAAAACGTAACCAATTCATTAACAAAAGGTGCTCGCGTTCTAGTGACTGGTAAATTAAAACAACGTTCTTACACAACTAAAGAAGGACAAGAAAGACAAGTTGTGGAATTAGAAGTTGAAGATGTTGGACCAGCATTGCGTTATGCAACTGCAAAAATTACCAAGATTGCTCGCGAAGGCGGTAATAGTTTTGGTGGTAATACTTCTGCACCAGCAAGTTCTCCAGCTGCTGCCAGTGAAGATCCATGGGCTACTCCAGATGCAGGTTCAGGCTGGAATGGCGCAAACGACGAAGCTCCCTTTTAAGAAAGAAGATAAATAGATGCCAAGAAAACAAGTCAAGCAATCTAGAACCGGAAAGAGTTCAGCACCAAAGAACTTAAAACCGATGAAGATGAAAGCTTGCCCATTTTGCAAGAAAGAAATCACCTACATCGATTACAAAGACATTAATTTGTTGCGTAAATACATTTCTGATCGCGGCAAAATCCGTGCCAGACGTGTAACAGGAAATTGCACCAGACACCAAAGAGACGTTGCAGCTGCAGTTAAAAATGCACGTGAAATGGCGCTGTTGCCCTACACCTCTACAACCAGATAAGGATTAAATAAAAATGAAACTAATTCTTACTCAAGTTGTTGAAGGTTTAGGAAATCCTGGCGACATTGTTTCTGTTAAAGACGGCTTTGGTCGTAACTACTTAATTCCAAGAAGATTAGGTGTTGCTTGGACCAAGGGTGGACAAAAACAAGTTGATCAAATCAAACGTGCACGTTCTGCTCGTTCTGTAAGAGATCTTGATCATGCTAAAGAAATCTTTAAACGTTGTCGTAAAAGCTCAAGTTGGTGGAACAAATAGATTATTTGGTTCTGTGACAACTTCAGACATCGTAAAGGCAGTTCAAGATGCAGGTGGTCCAAAATTGGATCGTCGCACTCTTACTTTGAAGCATCCAATCAAAATAGCTGGCAAGCACAGAATCCCAGTTAAATTGCACCAAAATGTTTCAACAGCAATAACAGTTAACATTGTTAATCAATAGTTAATTACTTCAACTTAATGCCCAGTGATTATCAATTGGTTGGTGATAAGGGTCTGGCACAATTAAATCTTCATCATCGTCATTTAAGTTTTTTAATTTAGGGTCAAACTTTTTCATTAATTGAATTTTGTGAGCATGCTCTTTCGGAGCAATCGCTAACATATTCTTTAAATTATCTTGATCCATAACAAGAATTAAATCTCGTTCCTCAAACCATTGTTTTTTAAACTGTCTGGCAGTGTGAGCAATTTCGTAACCAGATTCACGCAATACTTTTACAGTTTTTGCATTGGCATCTTCTCCTTCATGCCAATTGCCTGTGCCTGCAGAGTCAACAAAAATATCTAAACCTGCTTTATCAAGTCGATCTCGTAAAACAACTTCACCAATGGGGGATCGACAAATATTTCCAGCGCACACCACTGAAATTGATTTGATTTCTTTGAAGTTCATTAAAAATAGTTTCGCATGGTCATAGTGTGACGATAGTTGTTAGTGGTCAAAAATACTTTGAAAAAACTTTTTACCCACAACCAAATATTTATATATGTGCTGGTCAGTGACATTTTGAGGCAGAAAAGGAATCAGTTGCTCCCCACCTTGTCCACAGCTTTTCTCCCGATTGTCCTCGGTGATTCACAGTTGTCCCCGACTTGTCCACAGGCTCATCCACAAGAGACTTTGTGCTCAGGCCCCTCTTACCTCTACGTTGAAACCTTAGGGATTTTGTTCTAATAAAAAAGTCACACCTTGGTGAGATATTTATATTGAGCACATTTATGAAGAAAGAGGTGGGTAATTAATGTCAGTTTCTGAATTACCAATTCCTCATCAAGATCCAACTAGAACTCCACCACAAGATGTTGCAGCTGAACAAAGCGTTATTGGCGCAATGCTGTTATCAAAAGATGCCATCGC
>JBJOOK010000119.1:0-2662 GCA_046051325.1 Actinomycetota bacterium
TTGTATTTAGAAATAGTTGTGAAACAACATAAATCTTTACATCGAGTTGGCGATGATTTACAAAGCATCATCACAATTCCAATGAGTTCAGCTTCTCTGGGCACAACATTTGAATTTAAAACATTAGACGCGACTGAGCAAATAACTGTAAAGCCAGGAACTCAATCTGGAACAGTGATTTCACTTAGAGGTCGAGGTATGCCTCGACTAAGACGAGAGGGTCGTGGGGATTTACACATTGAAATTATTGTTCAAACCCCAACAGGATTAAATGATGAACAAAAAGATTTGATGAAAAAGTTATCTGAATTACGTGGAGAAGATTCCCTTGTTGTTGAACCTGAAAAATTAAGTGATTCTGGATTGTTCAGTAAATTACGAGACGCTTTTACTCGCCCTTAGTTATGGAACCAGCCTATTTTTTAGTAGAAACATCTGACTTAGATTCTCCTGTATTTAATATTAAGGGAACAGAAGCTCATCATGCGTTGAGAGTTAGAAGAGTAAGAGAAAAAGAAAAGCTAGTAGTAACTGATGGATTTGGAATGGTTGGAGAAGTTGAAGTTTTAGCTCTTGGTCCTGGAGATCAAGTTACTGTGAAGGTTATAAGTAAAAAAATAAAAGTAAAAAAGAAACCCAGAGTTGCTGTTGCTCAAGCATTAGCAAAAGGTGAAAGATCTGATTTAGCGATTGAATCCTTAACTGAAGTTGGGGTAGACGAGATAATTCCTTGGCAGGCAAATCGTTGCATTGTTAAATGGGATGATAAGTCTGAAAAAGGCGTTGAAAAATGGAAACAAATCTCAAGAGAATCATCTAAGCAATCTAGGAGAGCATTTTTTCCGGAGATCACAAATTGTTTAGATTCAAAGAAAATAATTGGGATTTTTAAGAATTATTCAAAAGTTATCATTCTTGATCCAGATTCCACTGTTTTGTTTACAGATTTAATTCAACAGATAACAGAAGATGTTTTATTAATTATTGGACCTGAAGGTGGAATAGAGGAAAGTGAAATGCAACTATTTTCTGAAAATGGTGCTCTAACTGCATCTTTAGGTGAAACAATTCTTCGAACCTCCACAGCTGGTGGAATTTCAGCAGCTATTTTACTTTCAAAAACTAGATGGATAAACTAAGCCGGTTCATGTTTTAGTGATTCCTAAAAAACATTTCGAAGATATTGTTGAACTTTCAAAAGGTGACAACGTTTTGTCTGCCGGTTTAATGAAATTTGCAACCGAAGTTGCAGAGATCGAAAAGCTAGAAAACGGTTTTAGAATTGTTCTTAATACCGGCCAAGAAGGCGGACAATCAGTACAACATGTTCATGCCCATGTCTTGGGTGGTCGTAGCCTCACCTGGCCACCAGGCTAATTAGACAAATTCACGAATACGATTAATAGACAATGACAAGTATTAGTAGTGACTTCCAGTCTCGAATTGTTGTGCCTCCATCTTTATCAATGTCAGCACTTGTTGGCAGTAGTGATGAGTATTTAAGAACAATCGAAAATAGTTTTCCCAGAGTGGAATTGCATGTTCGAGGAAATGAAATTAATTTACTTGGACCAGCTGATGAAGTGAAATTGGCTAATCAACTTTTTTCTGAACTAATTACGGTGTTAAGAACTGGCCAAAGTTTGAGCGTTGAAACAGTGGAAAGATCTGTGGGAATGCTTAGAAGTGAAAGTGAAATTAGACCTAGTTCACTTTTGACAGCAGATATTCTTACCTCTCGTGGTAAATCAATTAGACCAAAAACTGTAAACCAAAAAGCCTACGTTGACGCAATCGACAAACATACTGTTGTTTTTGGCATAGGCCCAGCAGGTTCTGGAAAGACATATCTTGCAGTTGCCAAAGCAGTTCAAGCTTTGCAAGCAAAACAAGTTAACAGAATTGTTCTGTTGAAGCAGGAGAACACTTAGGTTTTCTTCCAGGCACTTTATCTGAAAAAATTGATCCGTATTTGCGACCACTTTATGACGCGCTGCAAGACATGATTGATCCTGACAAGATTCCTAAATTAATGACTAATGGGTCAATCGAAGTTGCTCCACTTGCTTATATGCGAGGTAGAACATTAAATGATTCATTCATAATTCTTGACGAGGCTCAAAATACATCTCCTGAGCAGATGAAAATGTTCTTAACTCGATTAGGTTTTGGTTCAAGAATGGTAGTAACAGGTGATGTTACTCAAATTGATTTACCAAGTGGAACTAAGTCTGGATGAAGTCGGATTAAGGTAAAAAGCTCCTCTTCCGCTTGTCCATCCAGTTTGGATTCCAGATCCCCCTCAGATTCAAAATAGGAAAACTGCTTTGCAGTATACTTCCCAGACTTATGATTGAGTTGGGTAAAGGATTGCCAACACCACTCGGTCACCGAAGCAGTCAATTTTGGAGCAGGGCTTTCTTCGTATACCGGCGTAAATACCGATAGCATGGTATGATAGGGATACACGCCTGTCACAAAATCTCGCGTCATATTCAGTTTCAGCACCTTCTGTGCATCCGATGGTCTGTCTTCAGGAGCATCCAACTTGACCTGCTTGCTTTTAGAAAAATCTTCGGTAACAAAAATCATGACTGCCTTGCCCGGCCGAACTACCCCATACCTGCTTTGCTGCAAGTCAAATACATTCACCTCAGCAGTT